>DATNMT010000297.1:0-9647 GCA_035602495.1 Bradyrhizobium sp. | reverse complement strand
AAAGAGGCGCATTGGCTCGACCAGAACTGGTCGACCGAGGACAGACACTGGTTCCACCATGCCAGCCAGGGCACCGCGACTTTCCCGGTGCCCTATGACTGGTTTGTCGCGCTGGAACAGCCGGGCATTCATCTGTTCACCTCACCCGGCCTGCTGAAGGACAGCGCTTACCTTGAACGATTCGGTTTTCTGCCAAGCCCGAGAACCATCCATACCGACGAAGCTACCTTGCATCGCTTCGGCTATTACGCCACCGACGCCAGGACCGAGCCGGCACCGGAATCCGTGCTCGGCATGAAACCGACGCCGGCCGAGAATTTCGACGGCCTGCCGGTTGGCTTCGCGCGAATGCCCGGCGCCCCCGATCCCACCACCGGCAAGCCCGGACCCGACATGATCGGGCTGAGCTGCGCGGCCTGTCACTCCGGACATATCACCTACCGAGGCGTGAGCGTGCGCTTCGACGGCGGCCCGGGCATGGTGAATCTGAAAAAGCTCGAACTCGCGACCGGTCTGTCCATTGGCTATACGTTGAAAGTGCCGGGCCGTTTCAAACGGTTCGCGGCGCGCGTGCTTGGCCCCGACGCGAACAAGGCAGAACGCGACGAGCTCGAACAAAAGCTGGCGCCCGTTGGCAAATTCTTGCTCGACCAGAAAAATCTCTACGACAAGACGATCGCCGGCAACAAGACTTACGACAACAAGCAGCAGATCGATACCGAGGAAGGGTTCGGGCGGCTCGACGCGCTGAACCGGATCGGCAATCAGGTTTTCACTACCGACATGGCGATGAGCGGTCTTCAGGGATTCGAAAGGAACCTGCACGCCCAGGATGCGCCGGTCAGCTTTCCGCCGATCTGGACCGTGCCGTGGCTGATGTGGGCGCAATATGACGGCTCGATCGAACAGCCGCTGATCCGCAACGCCGGCGAGGCGCTCGGAGTCGCGGCGCTGCTCAACTTTTCGCCCGACGCCCCCAAGGATACGCTTTTCCGCTCATCGGTTGCCATCGCGAATCTGGTTCGCATCGAAAAGATGCTGAGCGGCTCCGATGATCCGTTTAAACGAGATCCAAAGGGCTTCGGTGGACTGCAGCCGCCGAAATGGCCGTCGCAGATTTTCCCCAACGATCCCGCATGGAAGATCGATCCCGATCGCGTAACGAAAGGCCGCGCGATTTACGCCGAGATCTGCGTCGAGTGCCACCTCGGACCGGTCGATGATCCCGTGTTCGATACACAATTCGCGGACCAGAGCGTTTGGAAACAGGAGCACTGGGACCCCAAGGGTCCGGTGTTGAAGCCGGTCCAGAAACCAGTGGAGAACATGGGCACCGATTCTGCGCAGGCCGAGGTTCTCGGCAAACGCATGGTCGACCTTCCCGGCTTCCTGGATATTCAGCCAGCGCGCGATATGCAGCCCGCGCCCGATAGCAAGGTTTCGGAATGTACGGATCTGCCCCCACCCGCCACCTATTCTTCGACGGAAATGCCGTATTCGATCGCCTTGATGACCGCTGTGGAGTTGGTCAGCAGAAAATGGATGAAGGATCAACACGTTTCGGATGAAAATCAGCAAGAGCTCTGGGGTTTCCGGAAAAACTGTCCCAACCCCAGGAACAACCCCGAGAAAGGCCTGCACTATCGCGCCCGCCCGCTGAACGGCGTCTGGGCAACCGCCCCCTATTTGCACAACGGCTCGGTACCCTCGCTGTGGTGGATGCTGATGCCGGCGGCGCAGCGTCCCAGGCAATTCTGCATGGGTTTTCGCGATTTCGATCCGCAGCAGGTCGGCTTCCACGTCGAGGCCAATGAAGCGCCGAGGTGCAAGGACGGTGAAACCCTGTTCTCGGTGACGGACGCCGACGGAAAGGCGCTCCACGGCAACAGCAATCTCGGCCACTCGCTCGAGGCGCCGCCGGGTGAGGATCCGCACCAGTACAAGAAAGGCGTCATCGGCCGCCTTTTGAGCGATGAGGAGCGCAAGGACCTGATCGAATATCTGAAGACGCTGTAGGGGACCGCCGCGTTTTTACCCGAACAGCGGCGTGCCGGGCACGAAGGCGTCGAACGCCGCCCAGAATTGCGCGCGGTAGCGGTCCTGTTCCTGCAGGATTTCGTGCTTCGCGCCGGCGATCACCAGATGCGAGCCGGCGCGCAGATGATAGGCGAATTCCTCGATCGCGGGAGTGGAAACAACGGTGTCGTTGGAGGCCGCCAGCATCAGGATCGGCTGGCGGATCTGTGAGGGATAGTCGGACGCGCGAAATCCGTGCATCGCGCGGAAGGCGGTGTCGGCCCAGGCTACCGTCGGCGAGCCGAGGCCGAGGGTGGGATCCTCCTCGAGAATCGCGGCGTTGCGGGCGTGGCGCACGGGGTCGCTGGTGAGGGGATTGTTGACGAAGGATTCCGAACCGGTCAGCGCGTCGCCGCCGCCGGGAATGTAGCGGCCGCCCTGGCCGGCCAGCCGCAACAGGCGCAGAAATGCACGCGCCGCAAACGAGGTGCGGTGACCGGGAAGATCGATCATCGGCGCCGACAGCACCATGCGGTCGAACCAGCGTTTGCCCGCGTGCGCGACGCGCAGCATCACCGCGCCGCCCATCGAATGCGCCAGCGCGAAGTGCGGCGGCGGGCAATCCGGCAGCACCACCTGCTGCACGAAGGTCTCGACGTCGACTTCGTAGTCGGAGAAATCGCGAACATAGCCCTTGCGCGGATCGCGCAGCCGGCGCGACGAATGGCCCTGCCCGCGCCAGTCGATCATCGCCACCGCGAAACCGCGGTCGCGCAGGTCGCGCACGGTCTCGAAATATTTCTCGATCTGCTCGCTGCGCCCGGTGAAGACGCAAACCGTGCCCTTGCGGCCGGCCGGCGGCGCCCAGCGCGCAAAGCGCAGTTCGGCGCCATCCGGCGTCTTGATGGTGCCGGTGACGACATCGTCCGGGACTGGATTGGCGGGAATCGAGACGAGCGTCATGGGGGCGGTCCGGCTAGGCAAAAGGCGCTGGAAATCAAGGGCGGGAGCGCGAAAAAAGCGGCTGGTCGCCGCTTCTTGAACGCCCATCGGGGCTCTCCCATATCACCTTCGTGCAGGCCGCTACCAGTGTTTCGGGAACCCGGAGCACTAAAGGCTGCACGAAAGCCCGGCCCGATGGCGGGCGGGTTCATGCAACAGTCGCTCAATGGAGGACTTTTCTATGCGTACTTACGACCTCACCCCGTTTTACCGTTCCACCGTCGGCTTCGACCGGCTGTTTTCGCTGCTCGACAGCGCCGCCCCGGACGGCAGCCCCGGCTATCCCCCCTACAATATCGAGCGTACCGGCGAGAACAGCTACCGCATCACGGTCGCGGTCTCCGGCTTCTCGCAAGCCGAACTTTCGATCGTCGCCAAGGAAAATACCCTGACGATCAAGGGCGAGAAGACCGCCAATGAGAACGGCAACAAGGGCGAAGTGCTGTATCGCGGCATTGCCGCGCGCGCCTTCGAGCGCGCCTTCCAGCTTGCCGATTTCGTGGTGGTGAAAAACGCCTCGCTCGAGCACGGCCTGCTCCATGTCGATCTCGTCCGCGAGATCCCCGAGGCAAAGAAGCCCCGCAGCATTCCGATTTCCACCGGCGCGAAAGGCGCGCAGGTGATCGACGGCTCGGCCGAGAAGGCCGCTGCGTAACGCGCGAACGTCGCGCTGAAATACCGAATAAAACGCCCCGGGAAACCGGGGCGTTTTTTGTTTTCGTTGTCATTCGGGAATGGTCCCAACGGGTCGGCGCTTTGCGCCGCCCGCTGGCCGGCTCCAGACGAGACCTCGGATGTGCAATTGCACATTGGGCGCAATTTTCGTCCCCGGATTCACAGAGCTGTGATCCTCCGTAACGTTGCCGTTCCGCGGGCCGAAAAGCACCTATGCAGCGAAAACGTTTCGCACAAAGGAGTTCTTTCGATGAAGATCATTCGGACGGTTCTTGCACTGGGCGTCGCCGCGTTGACCGCAGCGCTTGGCGGATTTGAAGCGCACGCGCAGACGGCCGCGCCGGTCCAGGCGCGCAATGTCGTGCTGGTGCATGGGGCGTGGGCGGACGGCTCCAGCTGGGCGGACGTGATCCCGCTGCTTCAGGCCGCCGGCCTGAAGGTCACGGCGGTACAAAATCCGCTGACCTCGCTCGAGGACTCTGTCGCCGCGACGCGCCGCGCATTGGCGCTTCAGGATGGCCCGACCGTACTGGTCGCCCACTCCTGGGGCGGCACCGTGATCAGCGAGACCGGCGTCGACCCGAAGGTCACCGCGCTCGTCTATGTCGCCGCGCGTGCTCCCGACGCCAACGAGGATTTCGTCGCGCTTTCTGCAAAATTTCCCACCGGCGCGGTGCGGGCGGGCATCGAGGCGCATGACGGCTTCACGTTGTTGTCGGAAGATTCCTTCCTCAAATATTTTGCCAATGGCGTGGAGCCGAAGAAGGCGGAGGTGCTTTTCGCCGTGCAGGAGCCAACCGTCGCTTCCCTGTTCGCCGGGCGAACCACGGCCGCCGCCTGGCGCTCGAAACCGTCATGGTATGCGGTGTCGAAGCTCGATCAGACCATCAATCCCGACCTCGAGCGATTTCTGGCAAAACGCATGAATGCGACCACGGTCGAACTGGAAGCAGGCCACCTGTCGCTGGTGTCTCATCCGAGGGAAATCGCCGATCTGATCCTGGCGGCTGCCGGACGGAAGAAATAGAGGGCGCTCGCTGCGGCCTTGTTGTGCCGTGGCCGCGAAGACAGCGTCTCGGCGGAGACGACAAGGATCACTCCAGCCCCTGCACCTTCGGCATTTCCTGCGTCGGCTGAATCGCGGGTGCGGGAGGCTTGGCCTGACCGACGGTGGCGGGCGCAGCCGGCGGGACCGGCGGTGGTGCATCGGCCGGCTTCGGCTGGATCGCCGCCGATCGCTCGGCCGGTTCGGCTGTGGGTCTTGCGGCAAGCGGGCTCGCCCTCGGCACCGGAACGGTGCGGCTGGCGAGATGCGGAATCGAGGCCGGTGGCCGCGGTACGCCCCTGACCCGGCTGATCGGCGCCAGCGGCTCGGCCGAGCCGTAGGCCCCCCTCACATCCCCATTGAAATTGTCGCCCATCCGCCCGGCCGGCATGAAGCGGATGATCCGCCCGGTGCGGGCGTCGATCACCAGCCGCCCGTCGTTGCCGCCGCGGTCGATCACGGCGATGGTGTAGACGAGGCCGCGTAGCTGCGGAATTCCGAGCGGCGAAAACCCGTTCTCGCGGAGCACGGTATAGACCTCCTGCGGCGGCAGCAGGCTCGGCCCGTAGCCATAGCGCGGCGCCTCGGTGGCCTCAGGCCTCGGCGCGTAGGAACCGTAGGGACCCTCGAAATCGGAGACGGCGGCATAGGGCGACCTGGCCGTTCCGTAGGGCGCCAGACCTTGCGCATTTGCGGCCGCGGCGCCAAGAACCAGCCCGGCCGACATGATCCATCCTGTGAACCGCTTCATCGCTTGCTCCTGCCAACGCCCCACGCCCGGAGCGTTTTCGCCCCTTGTCCCGCAACCCAGATTCACCACTGATTCCGGCGGACCTTGGGCCGGACCGCGGCGCGTTTGCCTCAAATCCCGGGCGGCTCGACCTTCCATGTCCGCTGAGCATGCGCGGCAGGCGACCGGCGACTTTCACGCGCTTGTGTGATAGAAAAAAATTTGGCATGGTCCGAGTTAGGACAGTATTACTGTCTCAATTGCAGGGCAAACCCGGCACAGGGATTGCAACGCAAAATGGGCGTCGCGGCGCCAAAAGACAGCAGGCAAGGCCGTTCGTCGGGGACGCTGAACGCCAGGTCTGAATTTTGAGAAATTGCGGCTCGCGGAGGACGAGCGGTGGCCCGGTGGGTGCCGCGGAACGCCCAAGGTGCGCCGACGAGGACGGCGAGGCCCTTAGCCTTATTGAGAGGAATGGAGATGAGCGGGTCGGAGTTCGAGCGCGAAGACATCGAGGCAGATGTGCTGTCGGCGGCCGCGGATTCGAAACCGGCCGAACACGCGCGCGAGCATGACTGGCGCCCGCCGGCCGTGGGCCTCTACGATCCGTCGCTGGAAAAGGATTCCTGCGGCGTCGGCTTCATCGCCAACATCAAGGGCAAGAAGTCGCATCAGATCATCTCCGACGCGCTCAACATTCTCTGCAACCTCGAGCATCGCGGCGCGGTCGGCGCCGATCCGCGCGCCGGTGACGGCGCCGGCATCCTGGTGCAGATCCCGCACGACTTCTTCGTGCGCAAGGCCGCCGAAATCGGTTTCCAGCTGCCGAAGCCCGGCGATTATGCAGTCGGCGCGCTGTTCATGCCGAAGGAGACGGCGTGGCGAAAGGTCATCAAGAGCATCATCGCCGACCAGATCAAGGCGGAAGGGCTGATGCTGCTCGGCTGGCGCGACGTGCCGTCCGACAATTCCTCGCTCGGCGAAACCGTCAAGCCGACCGAACCCGCCCACATGCAGGTGTTCATCGCCCGCAACGGCGCGGCGAAGACCGACGAGGAGTTCGAACGCAAGCTCTACATCCTGCGCAAGTCGATCTCGCAGGCGATCTATCAGCGCCGCGACCGCGGGCTCGCCGGTTACTATCCGGTGTCGCTGTCGTGCCGCACCGTGGTCTACAAGGGCATGTTCCTCGCCGACCAGCTCGGCAAGTATTATCCCGATCTGAGCGAGCCGGATTTCGAGAGCGCGCTGGCGCTGGTGCATCAGCGCTTCTCGACCAACACCTTCCCGACCTGGTCGCTGGCGCACCCCTACAGGATGATCGCGCATAATGGCGAGATCAACACGTTGCGCGGCAACGTCAACTGGATGGCGGCCCGCCAGGCCTCGGTGCATTCGGAACGCTACGGCAAGGATATCAGCCGGCTGTGGCCGATCTCCTACGAGGGACAAAGCGACACCGCCTGCTTCGACAACGCGCTCGAATTCCTGGTGCAGGGCGGCTACTCGCTGCCGCACGCGGTCATGATGATGATTCCGGAAGCCTGGGCCGGAAATCCGCTGATGGATGAAGAGCGCCGCTCGTTCTACGAATACCACGCTGCCCTGATGGAGCCGTGGGACGGCCCCGCCGCGATCGCCTTTACCGATGGCCGCCAGATCGGCGCCACGCTCGACCGCAACGGCCTGCGGCCGGCGCGCTATCTCGTCACCTCCGACGATCGCATCGTGATGGCCTCCGAAATGGGCGTGCTGAAGATTCCCGAGCAGCACATCGTCACCAAGTGGCGGCTGCAGCCCGGCAAGATGCTGCTGGTCGACCTCGAACAGGGCCGGCTCATTCCCGACGACGAGATCAAGGCGCAGCTCGCCAAGAGCCATCCCTATCGCGAGTGGCTCGACCGCACCCAGATCGTGCTGGAGGAATTGCCGGACGCGCCGACCAAGGGCCTGCGCTCCAACCTGCCGCTGCTGGACCGGCAGCAGGCGTTCGGCTATTCGCAGGAAGACATCAACATCCTGATGACGCCGATGGCATCCACCGGCGAAGAGGCCAACGGTTCGATGGGCAACGACACGCCGATTTCGGCGCTGTCGGACAAACCGAAGCAGCTGTTCACCTACTTCAAGCAGAATTTTGCGCAGGTCACCAACCCGCCGATCGATCCGATCCGCGAGGAGCTGGTCATGAGCCTGGTCTCGATCATCGGGCCCCGGCCGAACCTGTTCGATCTGCAGGGCATGGCCGGCACCAAGCGTCTTGAGGTGCGGCAGCCGATCCTGACCGACGCCGACCTGGAAAAGATCCGCTCGATCTCGGAGATCGCCGACACCCATTTCAAGTCGCGCACGCTCGACACCACCTTCCACGCCGGGCTTGGCGCGGCGGGCCTCGAACAGGTGCTCGACGAACTCTGCGCGCGCGCCGAAGCCGCCGTGCGCGAGGGCGTCAACATCATCATCCTGTCCGACCGCATGGCCGGCTCCGACCGGATTCCGATCCCCTCGCTGCTCGCCTGCGCCGCCGTGCATCATCACCTGATCCGCACCGGCCTGCGCACTTCGGTGGGCATCGTCGTTGAATCCGGCGAGCCGCGTGAGGTGCATCACTTCGCGTGCCTCGCCGGTTACGGCGCCGAGGCGATAAATCCCTATCTCGCCTTCGAGACCATCGTCGCGATGAGGGACCGCCTGCCGTCGGCGCTCGACGACTACGAGATCGTCAAGCGCTACATCAAGTCGATCGGCAAGGGCCTGTTGAAGGTGATGTCGAAGATGGGGATTTCGACCTATCAGTCCTACTGCGGCGCGCAGATCTTCGACGCCGTGGGACTAAAGGCGGATTTCGTCTCGAAGTATTTCGTCGGCACCCATACCCGCATCGAGGGCGTCGGCCTTGCCGAGATCGCCGAGGAAACCGCGCGCCGCCACGCCGACGCGTTCGGCGACGCCCCGGTCTACAAGAACGCGCTCGATGTCGGCGGCGAATATGCCTACCGCACCCGTGGCGAGGATCACGCCTGGACCGCTGAATCGGTCTCGACGCTGCAGCATGCCGTGCGCGGCAATTCGCTCGATCGCTACAAGGCGTTCGCGAGAATCCTCAACGAGCAGTCCGAGCGGCTGTTGACCCTGCGCGGCCTGTTCAGGATCAAGACCGCCGAGGACGAGAAGCGCAAGCCGGTCAAGCTCGACGAGGTCGAGCCGGCCAAGGAGATCGTGAAGCGCTTTGCCACCGGCGCGATGAGCTTCGGCTCGATCTCGCGCGAGGCGCATACCACGCTTGCGATCGCCATGAACCGGATCGGCGGCAAGTCCAACACCGGCGAAGGCGGCGAGGAGAGCGACCGCTTCAAGCCGATGCCGAACGGCGATTCGATGCGCTCGGCGATCAAGCAGGTCGCCTCGGGCCGCTTCGGCGTCACCACCGAATATCTCGTCAACGCCGACATGATGCAGATCAAGATGGCGCAGGGCGCCAAGCCCGGCGAAGGCGGACAACTGCCCGGCCACAAGGTCGACGCGACCATCGCGCGGGTGCGGCATTCGACGCCCGGCGTCGGCCTGATCTCGCCGCCGCCGCATCACGACATCTATTCGATCGAGGATCTGGCGCAGCTGATCTACGATTTGAAGAACGTCAATCCCGATGGACTGGTGTCCGTAAAACTCGTCTCCGAAATCGGCGTCGGCACGGTTGCCGCCGGCGTTGCCAAGGCGCGCGCCGACCACGTCACCATTGCAGGCTTCGAGGGTGGCACCGGCGCGTCCCCCCTCACCTCCATCAAGCACGCAGGTTCGCCGTGGGAAATCGGCCTGGCCGAAACCCACCAGACCCTGGTGCGCGAGCGGCTGCGCAGCCGCATCGTGGTCCAGGTCGACGGCGGCTTCCGCACCGGACGCGACGTCGTGATCGGCGCGCTCTTGGGCGCCGACGAGTTCGGCTTCGCCACCGCGCCCCTGATTGCGGCCGGCTGCATCATGATGCGCAAGTGCCATCTCAACACCTGCCCGGTCGGCGTTGCCACGCAAGATCCCGTGCTGCGCAAGCGCTTTACCGGCCAGCCCGAGCACGTCATCAACTATTTCTTCTTCGTCGCCGAGGAAGTGCGCGAGATCATGGCGGGGCTCGGCTACCGCACCTTCAACGAGATGGTGGGCCAGACCCAGATGCTCGAC
>DATNMT010000287.1:0-2461 GCA_035602495.1 Bradyrhizobium sp. | reverse complement strand
CAGCGTCACGATCTGCCCGCGCGGGACTTCGAGGCTGATGCCCCGGATCGCCATGATCGGCCCGTAATAGCTCTCGATGTTGCTGAGCTTCAGGATGATATCGGGCGCGCTCATGCGGTCGTCCCTCACGATCCGAGATAGGCGGCGACGACATCGGGGTGGTGCTGCACCTCGGCTGGCGTCCCCATCGCCAGCACCCGGCCGTAGTTCAGCGCGATGACGCGGTCGGAGACCCGGTTCACCAGCGTCATGTCGTGCTCGACCATCAGCACGGTGACGCCGAGCTCGGTCTTCATGTCGCGGATCCAGAACGACATGTCGTCGGTCTCCTCGACGTTCAATCCGGATGACGGCTCGTCGAGCAGGATCAGCTTTGGTTCGGTGCAGAGCGCGCGCGCGAGCTCAATGACCTTGCGCACGCCGTAAGGCAATCCCGAGATCAGCTTGTCGCGGTACGGCTCGAGATCGAGGAACTCGATGACCTGTTCGACGCGGCGGCGATGGTCCTTTTCGTTGGCGCGCACGCTCGGCAGGAACAAAAGTTCCTGCCACAGTTGCGTGGTGGAATGCCGGTGCCGCCCCACCAGCAGGTTCGACAGCACGGTCGCGTTCTCGAACAGTTCGATGTTCTGGAAGGTGCGGGCGATACCGAGTTTGGCGATGCCGTAGGCCGGCGCTTCGGTGATCTCCTGGTCCTCGAAGAAGATCCTGCCCGAGGTCGGGCTGTAGATCCGCGAAACCAAATTGAAGATCGAGCTTTTGCCGGCGCCGTTCGGGCCGATGATCGAAAGGATCTCGCCCTTCTCCACCGCAAAGCTGACGGAATCGACCGCTTTCAGGCCGCCGAAATGCAGGGAGAGATTCTCGGCGCGGAAATAGCTCATCGGTTCCGCTCCGATTTCACGTAGATCTTCTGCCGCTTGAAGGTGGCGCGCTTGTAGAGCGGGAACAGCTGGAAGAAGAGCTTGATCTTCAGCCAGCGCCCATAGAGCCCGAGCGGCTCGAACAGCACGAACACAACGATGATGATCCCGTAGATCGCGCCCTTCAGGCCGTTCGCGGACGCAAAGGCGGCGACATTGTCCTGAATATGCGCGGCGCGCTCGCTTCCAGCGCCAAGCGCGGCCGCCACGCCGGCGACCATGCCCGGCACGTCGTCCTTCAGATAGGTCAGGAACGGATCGATCATGACGATGAAAATCGCCCCGAGCACGGCGCCGTGCAGGCTGAACGCGCCGCCGATCAAAATCACGATGATGAACTCGATCGAGAGCTGCAGGGTGAACATTTCCGGGCTGATGAAGGAAAGCTTGTGGGCGAACAGCACGCCGGCAAATCCGGTGATGGCGGCGCTGATCGCAAACGATTTGACTTTGTAAAGCGAGACATTGACGCCCATGCTGCGCGCCGCGGTCTCGCTGTCACGGATCGCAACAAAGGCGCGCCCCGTAGGCGAGCGCAGAAGATTGAGGGTGCCGACAATGGTCAGGATCAGCACACCGAGGCAGAGGAAATAAAACGCCGGGCTGTCGCGCGGCACCGTGGTGCCGAGCCACTGGATGGTCTTGACCCGCATGCCCTCATTGCCGTTGGTCACGCTTTCCCAGCGCGCCAGGATTTCCTCGACAATGAGGGCGAAGGAAATCGTCGCGATCACCAGATAGATGCCCTGCAGCCGCAGCGCCGGGAAACCGACCAGCGCGCCGATGACCCCGGTCAGCAATCCCGCGGCGAGGAAGTAGACCGGAAACGGCACGTTGAATTGCTGCAGATAGGCCGCCGTATAGGCCCCGATGGCGAGAAAGGCGGCGTGGCCGAGCGAGGCCTGCCCGGTAAAGCCGGTGAGGATCATCAGCCCGACGCCGACGGTGGCGTAGATGCAGACGAACACCAATTGGCTGACGATGTAGCTGCTCAATACGAATGGCGCGATCGCCAGCAGCACCAGCAGCGAACCATAGGTGAAGACGTAGCCGGAATGCGGGAACAGCCGGATGTCGTCTTCATAATCGGTCTTGAACATGAAGCGCATGGACTAGACCTTCTTGCGCATGTGAAGGCCGAACAGGCCCTCGGGCTTGAGCAGCAGCACCGTGAGCAGGACGACATAGGGCGCGACGTCCTTCCATCCCTCCGCGAGATAGAAGCCGGCCATGCTCTCGATCACGCCTATCAGCACGCCGCCCACTACCGCGCCGGGGATCGAACCGAAGCCGCCGAGCACGGCCGCCGGAAACGCCTTCAGCCCCAGCACCAGGCCGACATTGGAATGAATGAAGGTGATCGGCGCCAGCAGCACCCCGGCGCAGGTCGCGACGGCGGCGCTGATCGCCCACACGATCGACACCACCCGCTTGACCGGAATGCCCATGTAATAGGCCGCCAGCATGTTCTCCGAACTGGCGCGCATCGCGGTGCCGAGCGTGGTGCGGTTGAAGAACAGATAGAGCAGCGTGCACAG
>DATNMT010000283.1:0-2036 GCA_035602495.1 Bradyrhizobium sp. | reverse complement strand
TGGCCTGATGCGTGTGCGCGGCTTTACCCAGGATGATGCGCATGTGTTTTGCACCGAAGCGCAGCTCGCGGAAGAGTGCCTGAAGATCAACGACCTGATCCTGTCGACCTATGCCGATTTCGGCTTCGAGGGCGAATTGACGGTAAAGCTCTCGACCCGGCCGGAGAAACGGGTCGGGACCGACGAGATGTGGGATCATGCCGAACGCGTGATGGCCACCGTGCTGTCGGAGATCGCGGCGAAGAGCCACAACCAGCGCATCAAGACCGCGATCAGTCCCGGCGAAGGCGCGTTCTACGGCCCGAAATTCGAATATGTGCTGCGCGACGCCATCGGCCGCGACTGGCAATGCGGCACCACGCAGGTCGACTTCAACCTGCCAGAGAGGTTCGGCGCGTTCTATATCGATGCCGACGGCTCGAAGAAGGTGCCGGTGATGGTGCATCGGGCGATCTGCGGCTCGATGGAGCGGTTCATCGGCATCCTGATCGAACACTATGCCGGCAACTTCCCGCTCTGGCTGGCGCCGGTGCAGGCTGTCGTCACCACCATCACCTCGGAGGGCGACGAATACGCCACCGTGGTCGCGGCCGCGGCGCGGCGCGCCGGTCTGCGGGTCGAGATCGACCTGCGCAACGAGAAGATCAACTACAAGGTCCGCGAACATTCGCTGGCGAAAATCCCGGCGTTGCTGGTGGTCGGCAAGAAGGAAGCCGAGACCCGTTCGGTCTCGATCCGCCGCCTCGGCAGCGACGCCCAGAAGGTGATGCCGACCGACGAGGCCATCGGCGCGCTGGTCGACGAAGCCACGCCACCGGATGTGAAGCGGGCGCGAGCGGCGCATTGAACCTGGAAGCCCGCTAAACCGGGCCCATTGCCAACCTCTAGCGGTCACCCGATATGTCGGGTGATCGCTTTGGGACCAAACCGTGGAATGAAAATGCCCGACGCCATCGACCTCCTGAAGATCCGCCGCTCGGTCAAGCCGCGCGAGATGAGCCCTCCGGGCCCCTCGCCCGCCGAGCTCGAGACCATCCTGACCATCGGCGCGCGGGTGCCCGATCATGGCAAGCTGACGCCGTGGCGTTTCATCGTGTTCGAGGGCGACGCCCGCGCCCGTGCTGGCGAGATCATCGCAAGCGTGTTCGCGCGGAAAAATCCGAACGCCACGCCGGACGAGATCGACGTCGAGAAGCGGCGGCTCACGGATGCGCCGCTGGTGATCGGCGTCGTCAGTCTGACAAAAACGCATCCCAAGGTGCCGCCGTGGGAGCAGGAATTGTCGGCCGGCGCCAGCGCCATGAACATCGTCACCGCGGCGACCGCGCTGGGCTACGGCGCGTGCTGGCTGACCGGCTGGTTCGCGTTCGACCGCGACGTGCTCGACGGGCTCGGATTGAAGCCGGACGAGAAGCTCGCCGCATTTATTCATATCGGCACGCCGTCGAAGCCGAGCGAGGACCGTCCGCGGCCTGCGCTTGGCGATATCGTGACGCGGTTCTAGCACTTATCGTCATTGCCGGGCTTCCGCCTTCGCTAGGGCTTCGGCGGACCAACACCTGAAAACCCGGCGAAGCTTTAGCGTAGACGGGTGACCCGGCAATCGATCGCCTTCGCAAGACTCTTTTGAAGATTGATGGATGCCCGGATCCCGGCTACGCTGGCCGAATTTGAACAAGAGACCGTCGAAACCGACACTGTCCTGCTCACGCCATGGGTCCGCATTCTCGCGGCGCGATGCGTCCGAGGTTTTGTCACCTTCCCCCTCAAAAAAGAGGGCGCAGGAAACGCCGGGTGCCCGCTGCACCCGCAGCCTCGCGTGCAAAGTGAAACAAGCACACGAGTGTATTCACCACAGGTTCACCGAACAGTCCGGCGTTTCCTGCGCAATGGTGTTACGGCTTATTCCGTGCTCTCCCCGGCGAACCGGGCTTTCTTGCCACCGTCGCCCGCGAAAAAATTCCCGCGAACTTGACACCAGCGTCTGGGTGCCAGGACCACACGGCTTTGCCGTCCGCCGAGGAATTTGCGGGCGA
>DATNMT010000537.1:0-5064 GCA_035602495.1 Bradyrhizobium sp. | reverse complement strand
AAGGCAACCTCGACCAGGTCACGCTCTGCCACAACGAACATTACGTCGGCGAACTCCGGCACATCGCGCCCACAAAGGGCCTGATCTATCTCGACGGCGACACCTCGATGTCTCCCGGCACCTGGGAAGCGGTGATGCGCGGCGTCGGTGGCGCGGTCGCGGCTACCGATGCTGTCATGTCGGGCACGCACGACAACGCCTTCGTCGCGATCCGCCCGCCCGGCCATCACGCCGAAAAGAAGACGGCGATGGGCTTCTGCTTTTTCGACAACGCGGCGATCGCCGCGCGTCACGCCCAGCGCAAATACGGCATCGGCCGCGCCGCCGTGGTCGATTTCGACGTCCATCACGGCAACGGCACCCAGGATATCTTCTGGGCCGACAAAACCGTGATGTACTGCTCGACCCACCAGATGCCGCTGTTCCCCGGCACCGGCGCCGCCGGCGAGCGCGGCGAGCACGACAATATCGTCAATGCGCCTTTGGCCCCGGAAGACGGCAGCGCCAAATTCCGCGCCGCCTTCGAGAACGTCATCCTGCCGCAGTTGCAGAAATTTTCCCCCGAATTGATCGTCGTCTCGGCGGGATTCGACGCGCATTATCGCGATCCCCTGGCCTCGCTGAACCTGAAGGCGGAGGATTTCGGCTGGGTCACGCGCAAGCTGATGGATCTGGCTGATGCCAGCGCCGGGGGGCGAATTGTGTCGGTGCTGGAGGGCGGCTATGATCTGCAGGGCCTGCAGGAGTCGGTCGCGGCCCACGTCACCGCCTTGATGGGCGCGGATTCCCGCCACACTGCGTCCGCATGAATTGAATGAAGTCCGCGTCCTTCGAATCGGCGCATCCGGGAAAGCAACATGGCCGAAAATACGCAAGCTGATGTCAAGAAGCTCAGCTTCGAGCGCGCGCTCGAGGAGCTTGAAACGATCGTCAAGCGGCTGGAGGACGGCAAGGTTCCGCTCGAGGAATCGGTCGCGATTTACGAGCGCGGCGAATCGCTGAAACGGCGCTGCGAGGAACTGCTGCGCCAGGCCGAAGCCCGCGTCGACAAGATCACCACCGACGCCTCCGGCCAGCCGACCGGCACCGAGCCGCTCGACGTGCAGTGAGGAGACCGCTCCTCGCCCGCCCTTCGCGGGGAGAGGTTAAGAAGACCGCATGGTGCGGTGCGCACGTCCATCCCCGGCAACAGGTCGGAATAATAAGCTTTTCCGCCTTGCCCCCCGGTTGCGCTGAAATAGCTCTCTTGGCCCGCTAGCCGGCCTGATATAGTCCGGCCGTCAGGTGGGGGATCATGAGTTAAGTGCGCGTTCTTAACCGCCATATCATCTATGTGCAGGGATACGATCCGCGCGGCCTCGCGCAGTATTACCGCATGTTCCGGACCGAGCTCAGGAAGTTCGGCCGCCTGTACGAACTCGCCGCCAATATCGGCCGGCCGCAGGTCGCGGCCGACGGCGAGATCGCGTCCTGGACCATCGAGACCACGGCTCCCGACTGGGAGACCCGCACCCGTTACGATTTCCTGCGCTTTGAAGACTTCATCCAGCGCGACCTCGCCGCGCCGATCTGGCACACGGTTTTCCACGCAGTGTGGATTTATTGGCGTCTGGTCTTCAGCGGCACCATTGCCCGGTTCTGGAAGGCGAACTGGCGGTTCGCGACCTTCATCACCTATCCGCATCTGATGTTGCTGGGTGAAGCCTTGTGCGCCGCGGGATTTGCATTCATCTTCGAACAAGGGCTCGCCGCGATCGGCATTCCCGACCTGTTCAGCATTCTGGCCGCCACCGCCCTGTTCGTTGCGCTGCTCGGGACCGCGCTGAAATACACCGAAAACCAGACCTATCTGCTCTATCTCCTGTGCGACACGATCTGGACCTGGGAATTCTCGCACCGCCAGCGGCCGGAATGGGATGAGCGCATCGACCGCTTTGCCCAATACCTTGTCGACGTCGCCCGCAAGAACGACGCCGAGGAAATCGTCATCGTCGGCCATTCGTCGGGATCCTTCCTGGGCACCGAAATCCTGGCGCGCGCGCTAAAACTCGATCCCTCGCTCGGCCGCCATGGCCCGCGCATCGTGCTGCTGACGCTCGGCGGCAATTATCCGATCGTCGGATTTCACAAGGTGTCGCAGGATTTCCGCGATCATTTGCGGCAGCTGGCGGTTGAGCCTTCGATCGATTGGATCGACTGCCAGGCCCGCAAGGATGTGATGAATTTCTTCCACCTCGATCCGATCGCGAGCCACGGCATCGAGGTCGGGGCGTTGCGGCGCAACCCGACGATCGTGGCGGTCCGGTTCCGCGAAATCATCAAGCCCGAGCACTATTACCTGTTCCGCTGGAAGTTCTTCCGGGTCCACTTCCAGTTCGTCATGGCCAACGAGCGGCCCCACGCCTACGATTTTTTCATGATCGTGTGCGGGCCGATCCCGTTGACCGAACGCATGGCTCGACCCGAGGCGGCGCTGGCGATCGCGACCGGCGACGCCGCCGCGCGCGAATGGGCCTGGAAACGGCTCGAAACCGCCCCCACCGGCCGCCTCGATGCCGCAGATTTGGGCGGCATGGAACCATCTGCGCGCCGCAGCGGTTAAGCTCGACCATCGCCGCTGACCGGTTCCTTTGCACCTTAGGGTGCGGGCGGGTTGGCTTTAACCTCCGCTTTAGTGTAAAGCTGGGGCGACTATGGGCTGTTGAAAGCGACCCGCCGCCGCCCGACCGCGGTGGTAAGCGCCTCAAAAGCTTAATAAAATTGGCTGGGCAGGATGAAAACGCCAAAGGTGATGAAGATCACATTGACCGACCCGGAGTGCATCTAGGCTCAATATTCAGGCTTCGGCCACCTCAGGTGGCTTCCGGCGTCTGGGTTTTCGCTGCGCCAGGATGGCGCAACCCATCTCACGTCGGGCCCCTGCTCCCGACATGCAAAATTGGAATATCGCTGTGACCGCATTCAGTAAGACTCCGCTCCTCGATACAATCCGCACCCCGGAAGATTTGCGCCGGCTCAAGATAGAGCAGGTGCGGCAGGTTGCCGACGAATTGCGCCAGGAGACCATCGACGCCGTCTCCGTGACCGGCGGGCATTTCGGCGCCGGCCTCGGCGTCGTCGAGCTGACCACGGCGCTGCACTATACCTTCGACACCCCGCGCGACCGCCTGATCTGGGACGTCGGCCACCAGGCCTATCCGCACAAGATCCTGACCGGCCGCCGGGACCGCATCCGCACCCTGCGCACCGGCGGCGGGCTATCCGGTTTCACCAAGCGCACCGAAAGCGACTACGATCCGTTCGGCGCCGCGCATTCCTCGACCTCGATTTCGGCCGCCCTCGGTATGGCGGTGGCGCGCGACCTCTCGGGGCGCAAGAACAATGTGATCGCCGTGATCGGCGACGGCGCGATGAGCGCCGGCATGGCCTATGAGGCCATGAACAATGCCGGGGCGATGAATTCCCGGCTCATCGTCATCCTCAACGACAACGACATGTCGATCGCGCCGCCGGTCGGCGCGATGTCGGCCTATCTGTCGCGGCTCTATTCCGGCAAGACCTATCGTACGCTACGCGAAGCGGCGAAACAGCTCGGCAAGCATCTGCCGAAGATCATCTCCAACCGCGCCAACCGTGTCGAGGAATATTCCCGCGCCTTCATGATGGACGGCGGCACGCTGTTCGAGGAACTCGGCTTTTATTACGTCGGCCCCATCGACGGCCACAACCTCGACCATCTGCTGCCGGTCCTGAAGAACGTCCGCGACATGGAGACCGGCCCGATCCTGGTCCACGTCGTGACGCAAAAGGGCAAAGGTTACGGCCCGGCGGAGGCCTCCGCCGACAAATTTCACGCGGTGGTCAAGTTCGACGTCGCCACCGGCGCGCAGGCGAAAGCCAAGCCGAACGCGCCCGCCTACCAGAACGTGTTCGGCCAGAGCCTGGTCAAGGAGGCCCAGAAGGACGAAAAGATCGTCGGCATCACCGCGGCGATGCCGTCGGGCACCGGGATCGACATTTTCGCCAAGGCGTTTCCCACCCGCACCTTCGACGTCGGCATCGCCGAGCAGCATGCGGTGACCTTCGCGGCGGGCCTTGCCACCGAAGGCTACAAGCCGTTCTGCGCGATCTATTCCACCTTCCTGCAGCGCGGCTACGATCAGGTCGTCCACGACGTGGCGATCCAGAGCCTGCCGGTGCGCTTTGCGATCGATCGCGCGGGCCTGGTCGGCGCCGACGGCGCCACCCATGCCGGCTCGTTCGACAACGCCTATCTCGGCTGCCTGCCGAATTTCGTCATCATGGCGGCTTCCGACGAAGCCGAACTGGTGCACATGGTGGCAACCCAAGTGGCGATCAACGACCGCCCGAGCGCGCTGCGCTATCCACGAGGCGAAGGCCGCGGCATCGAGATGCCCGAATTCGGCGTGCCACTCGAGATCGGCAAGGGCCGTATCGTTCGCGAGGGCAGCAAGATCGCGCTATTGTCGTTCGGCACCCGTCTCGCCGAATGCGAGAAGGCCGCCGACGAACTGGCGGCGCTTGGGCTTTCCACCACCATCGCGGACGCGCGCTTCATGAAGCCGCTCGACGTCGACATGATCCTGAAGCTGGCGCGCGACCACGAAATCCTGCTCACCATCGAGGAAGGCGCGATCGGCGGCTTCGGCTCGCATGTGATGCAGATGCTGGCCGAGCACGGCATGCTCGACGGCGGCCTGCGGATGCGCTCGATGGTGCTGCCCGACGTGTTCCTCGACCACGACTCGCCGGCCGCGATGTACGCCCGCGCCGGCCTCGACGCCAAGGGCATCGTCGCCAAGGTGTTCGAAGCCCTGGGCAAGGATTTCAAGGTCGAAACCGTGAAGCTGGCCTGAGGTCTACCGCCGCTTTGACGGACTGCCTCTCCCTCGCCCCGCTCTTGAGCCTGTGAAGAAATCATCTCAATTTCCGGCGAACTGTGATTCACTGGAGCAGTGGCGGCGAGGTTTTGCAGGATCATAGACATGGCGGGGCGGGGCGGGGCTAGGGTTGTGGTTGCGAACCGGGCGCAACTGTCTTGGG
>DATNMT010000536.1:0-7368 GCA_035602495.1 Bradyrhizobium sp. | reverse complement strand
GCGAAAGGCCATCTCGCAACTCCAAACAACTAACGACCGGCTCAATATAGCGGCCACCGGAACCAATCCGAGTCCCCTGCCGCGCCGAATTGAGTCGCCTGCCGGACACAGGGGGGCTACAGTGCGCAGACTGCCGGCACGTATCCACTGACAGGAAGACCGGCCATGCCCCGTACCCGGACCAACCGCCTGCTCTCGCTGTTGTCGGATGACGACTACGAGCGGTTGCGGCCGCATTTTTCGCCGGTCGCGCTCGAATACCGAAAAAGCCTCTATGAGGCGTCGCGCCCGATCAAACGGGTGTATTTCCCGGTCGACGGCGTCGCTTCGCTGGTGGTCACGACGGTCGACGGCGCCAGCGCGGAGGTCGGCACCATCGGCAACGAGGGAATGGTCGGATTGCCGATCTGTCTCGGCGACCGTGACGCGCCGTCCGCGGTGTACGTCCAGGTCCCGGGAACGGCTCTGGAGATGGACGCCCGCGTGTTTCGCGACCAGCTCGAGCGGAGCCCGACCTTGAACCTGGTCATGCTTCGCTATGT
This sequence comes from Bradyrhizobium sp., assembly GCA_035602495.1. Taxonomy (GTDB): domain Bacteria; phylum Pseudomonadota; class Alphaproteobacteria; order Rhizobiales; family Xanthobacteraceae; genus Bradyrhizobium. Next base: position 6,826 of record DATNMT010000536.1, on the reverse strand, counting down.
GCACGCCTTCTTCAACCAGGTCGCGCAGTCGACGGCCTGCGCGCACTTGCACAAGGTGGAGCAGCGCTGTTGCCGCTGGCTCTTGATGACGCGCGACCGGATGCCTTCAGACGAGTTTCTGCTCACCCACGAATTCCTCGGCATGATGCTCGGCGTCCGCCGCACCACGGTCACCGACGTGATGGGAAGCTTGCAGAAGGCGGGGCTGATCCGCTACCGGCGCGGCCACGTCACCATCCTCGATCTCGAGGCGCTGCGGCACCACGCCTGCGAATGCTATGACACGTCGCGACGCGAATTCGACCGCCTGCTTGGCGATACGGCGCTGGCGCCGCGGACCGACAAGAAGCATCGACTGGTCGGCGAAGTCGGATGAGCGAGCGCAGTGCACGGATTGCCAGCCCTGTTCGCTTTCCGACATCCCATTCGACGCACGATAGCGCTTGATGCCCCAAAATATTGGGGATCAGGACGAAGCCGCATCCGCACTATGACGGCTACCGGACCGACAATGGGCTACTGTTCTCTCTATACACAGGCTTTCCGCGGATCGCCCTCTCGGAGCGTCCTCCCATCCCCTGCGGTAAATCGGCCCGACCGACCGGGCGGGACATCGCAGTGCACTCTTCAAACCCCGGTCTTCCCTTGGACAATAAACTGCTCGCTTCGCTGCCGCGCGATCATTTCGATCGGCTGCTGCCGCATTTGTCCACCGTCTCCCTGCCGCAGGGCGACGTGCTGACCGAAGCCGGCGACGAGGTCGACCAGGTCTACTTCCCGCACAACGGCATGCTGTCGCTGCTCGCGGTGCTGCGCGACGGCAAGGCGATCGAGACCGCGACCGTCGGCCGCGAAGGCGTGGTCGGCGCCATGGCCGGCCTTGGTCTGTACAAATCGCTGGTCCGCGTCGTCGTGCAGATGCCGCTGGCCTGCACCAGGATCGCCGCCCCGCATTTCCGCACCGTCGCCGCCACCAGCGAGCCCATTCGCAACCTCTGCATCCGCTACAACGAGGTGCTGTTGTCGCAGGCCCGCGTCACCGCCGCCTGCAACGCGCTGCATTCGATCGAGGCGCGGTTCTGCCGCTGGCTGTTGCAAAGCGCGGACCGCGCGGCGGGCGATACCGTCGCGCTGACGCAGGAATTCCTCGCCGAAATGCTCGGGGTGCGGCGCACCTCGGTGACGGAAGTCGCCAGCAAGGTGCAAGGCTCCGGCGCCATCACCTATTCGCGCGGCGTAATCAAGATCCTGGACCGCAACGCGCTGATGCGGATGTCGTGCGAGTGCTACGAAACGCTGGTCGATCAATCGGCCGTGCTGTCCTGACCGTCCGCCCGGCGTGCGGGCTGCGATCGCCCGCCGGTCAGCGGGTTTCGGATTTGGCTTGCGAACTGCCGGTCTTGGTCTTCGGCTTCACCGGCGCCGCTGTCTTTGGCGCGTCCGTGCTGCGCACATTGCCCCAGGGATCGTTGGAGACCTTGGCGTCCGGAATTTTCTTCAGCGACTCCCGGTAGGCCTTGTCCCGCTCCTCTTCGGCCGCCTTCTCCTCAGGCGTCTTGGATTGCAGCTCCGGGATCAGATTGACGTTCGGCGTCGACATTTGCGCGTAGGCCGGCCCCGTCAGCAAGGCAAAGACAGCCGCGATGCGGAAAACCCTCATGGAATGCTCCCTGCATTTTCCCCGTCATATACCACCGCAGAGCCGGCGACGCCAAGAATAGCCGCCTGAGGCTCAAAAGTGATCCGACTTGCAGGATTTCGGCGATTGCGTCCAATCGTCCCAGATCGGACCGCATTTGGTGCAGCCATTGAGGACCAGGCCGATGGCGATCACGCCAACAAGCAGTGCCAAACGCCGCAGCATCGCCGATCCATTCCCCATGCCCCTATCATACGGCCTCAAGCCGGGCATTTTCAAGCCGCGCGGGCAAGTGTTCCCTTCCGCCGAATGCCCTCTAGAATGCTCTCAACTCGGGGCGGGGAACCATTATGCCAGGCGAACGACAGGCGACGGAATTCGGCATCGGGGAAGCCAGGCGCGTGCTTGGCGAGGTGTTTGCACCGTGGGTGCAGGATCTCAATCTGTCGATCGAGGGGTTCGACTACGACCCGCCAACAAATGCCGCGGCCGACTGGCAGCCGGGCGCCATCCTGCGCATGCCGTTTTCCGAACGGCTGTGCCGCAATGGCGGGATCGTCTGCGGCCAGGCGCTGATGGCATTTGCGGATACCGCGATGGTGATCGCCAACCTCGCCGCCAACCTTGGCTATCGCCCGATGACGACAGTCGATCAGACCACGCATTTCATGCGCGCGGTAACGGCGTCGGACGTGCTGGCCGAGGCGCGGGTGGTCCGCCGCGGCCGCACCATGAGTTTCGGCCGCGTCACGCTGTCGAGCGCCGTCGACAACAAGCCGGTGGCGATGGTCGCAAGCGCCTTCGCCATGCTGTGACACCACCCACCCCTGCGTCATGGTAAACGAAGCCTGAATGAGGCCTCAAATAGCCGGGATATTCGATTCAATTGCCGGTAATTCCGCTTCGCTATTGTGAACCGAGAACGACAGCATTCGGATTTGCGATCATGATCGAGAAACGGACAGTCCCCAGACACAAAGTGCTCAAGGGCGGCACGCTTGCGTTCAGCGGCGGAGGCGGCGTCGACTGCACGGTGCGGAACATCTCGTCGAATGGCGCGCGCGTCGACATCTCCAGTCCGGTCGGCTTGCCGGAGGCTTTCACGCTGGTGATCGAGACCGATCATTTCATACGCCGCTGCCACGCGGTCTGGAGCAGCGAAAAGCACATCGGCATCGCGTTCGACTAGGGCGCCAATTTCGCCCGGCGCCGCCAGCGCCATAGTGCCATCGCCACCAGCAGCAATGCGAGCCCGAGCGCGATCGCCTTGCCCCAGAACCGTCCGCCGGGCCGGTCGATGGTGCGCGACCACAGCGAAGGCGCTTCGTCCTGTCGCGCCAGACGAAACGCCACCACGCTGTCGCCGATCGAGGTGCCGGCTTCGGAATGTCCGCCGGCGGCGATCGCGACATATTGTTCGCCCTTCCACAGATAGGACATGGGATTGGCGACGCCCGGCACCGGCAGCCTGCCCTGCCAGAGTTCTTCGCCGGATTTGACGTCGAAGGCGCGCAGGTAAGCATCCATCGCCCCGGAGAAAACCAGGCCGCCTCCGGTAATCGCCACGCCGTTGACCAGTGGCATGCCCCAGTCGAACGCGAGCCCGAGCGGCGCGCGGTCCTCCGTGGTGCCGACGGTCGAGCGCCAGAGAATCTTGCCGGCCTTGAGGTCGAGCGCGACCATGGTGCCCCATGGCGGCTGGTTGCAGAGCAGGCCGAGCCGCGACTTCGCGACTGCGCGCGTCATCGCAAAGGGCGCGCCGCGCTGCCGTCCGAGGTCGACGCCGGGCGGAGGCTTGAGAGCTTCGGCTTCCGCTGCCGGTATCAATTTGATCAGATGGATGGCGTAGGTGGTGTTGGCGATAACGATCTGGTTGACCGGATCGAACGCGGCGCCACCCCAGTTGACGCCGCCGCCGGTGAACGGAAACACCAGCGTGCCTTGCGTCGATGGCGGCGTGTAGAGTCCGTCATTGCGTGCGGTCGCAAGCTCGGCGTCGCAGGAAGGGCTGCCGATCAACGGCACCGGCTTCAATATGTCGGCGAGCGAGAATTGTTGCGGCATCAGCGCGGGCACATGGGTGGGAAACGGCTGGGTCGGCGACAGCTGCTCGCCCTCGGCGCCGCCTTGCGGCACGGCGCGCTCCTCGACTGGCCAGATTGGCTTGCCGGTGTCGCGGTCGAGCACGAAGACAAAACCCTGCTTGGTCGGCTCAATCACGACGTCGCGCATGCCGTCGGCGGTATCGATGCGCGCCATTGTCGGCTGCGCCGGCAGGTCGCAGTCCCAGACATCATGGTGGGTGGTCTGGAACGACCACACCAGTTCGCCGGTCGCGCCGCGCAGCGCGACCACGGAATCGGAGTGCTCGTTGTTGCCGGGGCGCTTGCCGCCGAAGAAATCCGGGCTTGGCGACGACGTCGGCAGGAACACAAGCCCGCGCGCTTCATCCACCGACATCGGCGCCCAGACATTGGCGTGGCCCGCGGTGATGCCGTCGTGAACGAGCGGATCGAAGCTCCAGCGCGCAACGCCGGTCCGCGCATCGAACGCGCGCACCGTTCCAAGCGGCGCATCGACGCGGACATTGTCCGAAATCGACGAGCCGACCGCGATGACGCCGCGGCTGACCACCGGCGCGGAGCTGATCTGGAATTCGCCCGGCCACAGCAGCGACTTTTCGATGTCGGCCTTGACTTCGCCGCTACTGCCGAAATCGGCGCAGGGGACCCCGGTCCTGGCGTCGAGTGCGATCAGGCGCGCATCGTTGGTGCCCATGAAGATCCGCGACCGGCAGGCCGCGCCTTCGGCGGCGCGATCGTCGACCCAATAGGTGACGCCGCGGCAGACATAGCGGTTGCCGGGCCGCTGATCGGGGCTCACCTTCGGGTCGTAGCGCCACTTCTGGACGCCAGTGCCGGGATCGAGCGCGATGACCTCGTTGAACGGCGTACAGAAAACCAGACTGTCCTCGACCAGCAGCGGCGTCGCCTCGAATTTGGTGCGCGCCATCAGCGCAGCTGGCCGCGCCTCGAGATCGCCGGTTCGAAAATCCCAGGCGCGAACGAGATTGCCGACATTGGCCGGCGTGATCTGGGCGAGCGGCGAGAACCGCGTGCCCCCGCGATCGCCGCCCCAATGCTCCCAGCCGAGCGCGGGTGCCGCGGCCGACAGCATGACGGCTAGCAAGATCGCCGGCGTCCGGAACAAAGCGGCGGACGCAAATGTGAAAATCCTGCGCAGCTTTCCTGCCACGATGGCGCGGTATGGGATGTTCGCGTTTGTCGGCTTGTCGGCCCTGATGTTTCTCGTCATGCGAATTCCGACAAGCGACAAAGTGACCAGGCGGCCTGTTTCGGTTTTCTATTTCGGTTTTTTGGCCGTATCGGCAGGGCGGGCGACGCCCCACGGGTCATATTTTTCCTTGGGCTCCGGTATTCTTTCGAGCGCCGCCTTATAGGCCTTTTCGTCGATTTGCGGCTTCTTCTGTTCGGTTTTCCTGTTGTCGTCGCCGTGATTCCGCTTGCCGCCGCCCATCTGGGCGTGCGCGGGCGCCGCGATCAACGCCAGCATCACCGCTGCTATCGTGAAGGTCTTCATCGCCTTGGTCTCCCGTCATGCCAGAGCTTACTCTCCGGCCAGATCATGGCAACAAGGCATCGGGCTGGCGACGCATGATATCCGGTATCCCGGCCCCAGCTTCAGTATTTGTTGATGGCGAGGGGCTCGCGAATTGACTGCGGCCGTGCGTAAACTAGCCCGCGCGGGGATAAAATCGGCGGATGCGGCGGGCCCTTGTTCACATGGCTTTGATGACATGCGGGTCGCTCGTTCTCGCGGGCTGCGGCTTCGCCGACGTCCGCGCGCCGGTGCCGCAGTTCTTGCGCATCAAGGCGGTCGATCCGCCGCCGCCTGAGCCGCCGCCCGATGTCCGGGCGCTGGTCCGCCAGCATCTGGATTCGGTGTTCACAGCCGCCTCGAACCCGCGCCAGGTGCGGGTCTCGCCGCCGCTTCACGAACCCAACGGATCGGGATGGATCGCCTGCGTCAGGGCGGACCTTACCTCGGTGACCGGCCGGCCGTTGGGCGCGGAGACCTACCGCATCACGATCAGCGGCGGCGTTATCGTCGACCGGCGGCGCGCCGAGGAAGACGACAACTGCGCGTCGGAGAATTTTGAGCCGATCTAGCTGCCGCCTTGCAGCAGCTTGTAGGCCCGCTCGTCGTAGAGGCTGCCGCTCATGGGCTGCAGTTCCTCCCGGAACGATCTTGCGAGCGCGCTCGAAATCCAGGCGTCTTTGTTTGCGGCTGTGTCCCAGCGCTCGACGATCGTCATATGATTCTTGCGACTGGTCTGGGTCAGAACATCGAAGCGGCGATTGCCCGCCGCGCTCCGGCCCTGCGCTGCAAATGCTTTCACCTTGCCGACCCCGACATCGACCGCGGTTGGAATGAGATCGACGTGGGTGACGATCACCAGAGGATCGACTGAGCCCGGCGAGGACGGCGCGACCGACAGCGGCGAGTGGACGCGCTCATCATAGGCTGCGCTTTGCAACGGGCCAAGGCCTGCTCGAAACTTCACGGCGGCATCGGTCGACGCATAGGCTTGCTTTGCGGCCGGCGACTGCCATTGTTCGATCAGCGCGAAGTGGCTGGAGTAGGCGATGCGCTCGAGGGCTTCGACGCGTATGGCGCCGGAAGCCTTGCTCGCCTCCGCGCTGTAGGCGAGGATCAACTGCCGCGCTTCGGATGCATGGCCGGGCGCAATTTCCATATAGACAATGACATAGGTGGGCTGGGCGGCGTCTTGCGCGAGCGCAGCGCGGCCGAGCCATAATGAACCGACGATGGCCAGAAAAGTCGTAGCAAAATGACGTTGCATCGGCGGTTTCCTCCCATTAGGGCGAGCAAATCGGCAGCGGATGATAAACGCGCGTTAACATTACCGTTCGAATTGAATCCCCGCGCCAAGGTTATTTTCCGATCTATCCGATAGAACATTCCTGATCACAAGGCGCGGCGCTGCAGGCGCTCGCGGTCGACTGCGAATGGGAAAACGGGTGGTCGAGATTGCTGACATGGCGGCGGTCGGTCGCGCGGCGGTGAAGGATGCCGCGGGCCCGGGCATGGCAACGGCAGCGGCCGCCGGCGGCGGATTCGCGCCGCTCACGGCGGTCTCGCCAA
>DATNMT010000535.1:0-4478 GCA_035602495.1 Bradyrhizobium sp. | reverse complement strand
TCGCTCCTTCAGCCCCAACGAGCAGCCCCCATGCAGACGCTCCACGTCAACGGATACGACATGGCCTATCTCGAGATCGGCCGGGGCCCGCCGCTGGTCTGCGTGCATGGCACGCTCGGCGATTTCCGCACCTGGTCGGCGGTATTCGGACCATTGTCGAAAGGGCACCGCGTGATCTCGCTCAGCCTGCGGCGATTCTTTCCCGAACACTGGGATGGCGTCGGCAGCGACTACAAGATGGCGCAGCATGTCGCCGACGTGATCGCCTTTCTCGAGCAACTGGACGCCGGACCGGTCGACCTGATGGGGCATTCCCGCGGCGGCCACATCGCGTTTCGGGTCGCCGAACAGCGGCCGGCGCTGCTGCGCCGGCTGGTGCTGGCCGAACCCGGCGGCGAGCTCGATGCATCGCTCGACCCCGCGGCGACCCCCGGTCCCTCGCAACGCACGACGCGGATCGCGGTTGCGGCCGAGCAAATCAGGGCCGGTGACATCGACGGCGGGCTCGAGATTTTCTTCGACATGATCGAGGGCGACGGCGCCTGGGCGCGGCTGCCCGCCGCACCACGGCAGCAACTGCGCGACAATGCCCATACGCTGATCGGCCAGGTCGGCGAAGACCGTCAGCCCTTCACCAGGGCCGGCGCGCAATCGATCCGGATGCCGACATTGTTCATTGGCGGCGGCGACACCAGGGGCTTTTTGCCCGCGGTGCTGCGCGGCCTGGCACCGCAGGTTCCCGGCGCCAGGACCGCGATGATAGCCGGCACCAGCCACTGGATGTTCGAACAGGCGCCGCAGGAGTTTTGCGAGATCGTGCTGGGGTTCCTGGCTGCGGTGTGAAGGGTGGCTCACGCGCGGCGATAGCCCGCGAGCAGGGCGTCGTCGATATCGGGCAGGTTCACCACGATATTTTCAGGCGTGCGGCAGGCGAGCCACCAGAGCTCTTCGGTCGTGCTCATATTGGCCTCGAGATGCGGAATGAACGGCGGAACGAACATGAAATCGCCCTCCGACATCTCGACATAGTCCTGGTAGTTCTCGCCGAAATAAATCCGCGCGCGGCCGGAGAGCAGATAGGCGCCGGTTTCAGCCTCACCGTGATGGTGGGGCAACGAGCGAAAGCCGGGCGGGTTGGACGCCTTGCCGAACCAGATCCGGGTCGCGGGTGTATGCTGGGGACCGACGCCCGTCATCAGCTTCAAGCCGCCGGACTGCGCGGTGTTGCCATGCTCATGACCTTTCCTGGTTACCACCGGCCGGTCGTTTGCCGTCATCCTAAACTCCTCGTCATGCGGTTCGAACTGTGCAGCGCCGTCATGGCGCCACGGCCGGCACGGGTTGGTGAATCGCCGCCCAGGTGCTAGTCTTTTGCGCAACAAACGTTAAGGGCTTCGCCCGGAAAACGCGAGGAGGAATGCCGATGAAACTGACCCAGCAACAGATCGACGACTTCAACCGCGAGGGCTGGCTGTTTCTGCCTGAATTGTTCAGTCCCGAGGAAGTGGCGCTGCTGGCGCGCGAGGCGGAGGGCATCTACGACACCCAACGGCCGGAGGTTTGGCGGGAGAAGAGCGGCGCGCCGCGCACCGCCTTTGCTGCCCATCTCTACAACGAGGCGTTCGGGCTGCTCGGCGCGCATCCGCGCATGATCGATCCGGTGGAGCAGATCTATGGCGAGAAGGTCTACATGCACCAGTACAAGATCAACGCCAAATCGGCCTTCACCGGCGACGTCTGGCAGTGGCATCAGGATTACGGCACCTGGAAGCGTGACGATGGCATGCCAGAGCCGCGCGCCATGAACATCGCGATCTTCCTCGACGAGGTGATGCCGATCAATGGTCCCCTGATGCTGGTGCCGAGGAGCCAGCACGCCGGCGACCTCAAGGCCTCGCACGACCTCGAGACCACCTCCTATCCGCTGTGGACGCTGGACGAGGAAACCGTGACGCGGCTGGTGAAGGAAGGCGGCATCGTCGCGCCGACCGGCAAGGCCGGCGGCATGCTGATGTTCCACGGCAATCTGGTGCACGGCTCGGCCGGCAATATCACGCCCTATCCGCGCAAGATCGTCTATCTGACGCTGAATGCGGTTTCGAACTACATCCGCACCCCCACAAGGCCGGAATATATCGCGCATCGCGACTTTGCGCCGATCAAGACCGTGGACGACGACGCGCTGCTGCGGCTGGCCCGCAGCCATCGGCAGGCGGCGGAGTAGACAGGTTCGAACCAAGTAAAATCAGCCGTCATTCCGGGGCGACGCGCAAACGTCGAGCCCGGAATCCATAACCACCATCGGGAGTATGGATTCCGGGGCTCGCGCCAAAAAGGGGCGCGCCCTCAGATGTGCAATTGCACATCGGGGAATGACGAGAATAGAAAGTTTGCACCTTCATGAACCTGCACCGCCTCCTCAATGCCCGCCTTGCTGCCGGCAGACCCGTCCGCGTCGCGCTGATCGGCGCCGGGAAATTCGGCTCGATGTTTCTGTCGCAGGTGCCGCATACGCCGGGGCTGGAGGTGCCCGTGATCGTCGATCTCGATCCGGATCGGGCGCGCGAGGCCTGCCGCAGCGTCGGCTGGGACGCCGGGCGGATCGCGGCGACCACATTCACCGCCGACGTGACGAAGGCGACGTCCGGCGAGATCGAAGTGATCGTGGAAGCCACGGGCAATCCCGCCGCCGGGATCGGGCATGCGCGCGCGGCGATCGCCGCGGGCAAGCATATCGTGATGGTCAATGTCGAGGCCGACGTACTGGCGGGGCCGCTGCTCGCGGCAGAAGCCAAAAGCGCCGGCGTGGTCTATTCGCTGGCCTATGGCGACCAGCCGGCGCTGACCGCCGAGATGGTGGACTGGGCCCGCGCCACGGGATTCCGCGTCGTCGCCGCCGGCAAGGGCACCAAATATCTGCCGGCCTATCACGATGTGACGCCGGCCGGGGTCTGGGGCCATTACGGGCTGACGGCGGACGAGGCGCAGTCGGCCGGCATGAACCCGCAGATGTTCAACTCGTTCCTGGACGGCACCAAATCCGCGATCGAAATGGCGGCGATTGCCAATGCCACCGGACTGGATGTGCCCACGGACGGATTGCTGTTTCCGCCCTGCGGCGTCGACGACCTGCCGCATGTGATGCGGCCGCGCGAGAAAGGCGGCGTGCTGGAGAAATCCGGCGTGGTGGAAGTGGTGTCATCGCTGGAGCGCGACGGCCGGCCGGTGTTTCGCGACCTGCGCTGGGGCGTCTATGTCGTGCTGGAAGCGCCGAACGATTATGCCGCGGACTGTTTCAAGCAATACGGGCTGAAGACCGATCCGAGCGGGCGTTATGCGGCGATGTACAAGCCTTATCATCTGATCGGGCTGGAACTGAACATCTCGATCCTTTCCGCCGCGCTGCGCGGCGAGCCGACCGGGCAACCGCTCGATTTTCGCGGCGACGTCGCCTCGGTGGCAAAACGCGACCTGCGGGCCGGCGAAATGCTCGACGGCGAAGGCGGCTATACGGTGTGGGGCAAATTGATGCCGGCCACCGCCAGCCTCGCAGCCGGCGCGCTGCCGATCGGGCTCGCGCATCGGGTGAAACTGAAGAACGACGTCGCCCACGGCGCGGTGGTGCGCTGGAACGACGTCGAGATCGATGCGGGCAATGAGACCATCAAGACCCGGCGCGCGATGGAGGCGAGGTTCGGCGGGGCTACCCCTTAATCACTCCTCACGCCGCCCTGATCATGTCGGCGGCTTTTTCGCCGATCATGATCGAGGGCGCGTTGGTATTGCCGCCGATCAGGGTCGGCATGATCGAGGCGTCCACCACCCGCAAGCCCTGGACCCCCGCCACCCGCAATTGCGGGTCGACGACGGCCATCTCGTCGGTGCCCATGCGGGCGGTGCCGACGGGATGGTAGACCGTGTCGGAGCGGTTACGCAGGATCGTGCGGATCTCGTCGTCGGAGCGAACGCTCTCGCTGTACATTTCGGCCGTGCGCCATTTCGCCAGCGGCTCGGCGTCCATGATCCGGCGGGTGATCTTGAACGCTTTCACCATCACCTCGAGATCGTCGGGCGAATCGTAGAATTTCGGATCGATCCGCGGCGCCGCCGTAGGGTCGGCGCTGTTCAGCGCCACGGTGCCGCGGCTTTTCGGGCGCAGCAGGCAGACGTGGCAGCCAAAGCCATGGCCGAGATGCCGGGTGCGGCCGTGATTGTCGGCCATGCCCATGCTGAAATGGAGCTGGATATCGGGCACCGGCAGGCCGGGATCGGTCTTGAGAAAGCCGCCGCACTCCGCGACATTCGAGGTGATCATCCCGACGCCGTCGTGCCGGTAGCGTCCGATTTCCCGCCACAGTTTGCGCAAGCCGGCGAATGTGATGCCGAAATTGTCCAGGCTCTTCGAGCGGTAGCTGAAGGCAAAGTCGATATGGTCCTGCAGGTTCTGGCCGACGCCGGGCGAATGGTGCATGACGTCG
>DATNMT010000275.1:0-2530 GCA_035602495.1 Bradyrhizobium sp. | reverse complement strand
GAACGCTGGTTTCCAGCGGCAGCGGACGGCCGGACCCATTGTTCGACCGGCGGATGTCGGATGGAATGTCCGATCCCGTCAAAACAAAATTCTTGGCGTCCAAAGCGACCCCGCTGTCCCTGAGCCAAGCCGTTGCCGGCTCCGCGCCGATGAAGAGAAAGACGTGGCGGATCGGCTTCTCTGTTTCCTCGCCGGTGACATTATTGCGCCAGCGCACGCGCTCCAGCTGCTTTTCCCGGCTCCCGTACAGGGCAACGATCTCTGTGTGGGTCAATACTTCGATATTGTCGATCGCCCGGATGCGGTCGATGAGATATTGCGACATGCTCTCTGCCAGACTTCGCCCGCGCACCAGCATCCAGATTTTTTTAGCGAAACTGCGTAGGAAGACGGCGGCCTGGCCCGCCGAGTTGCCGCCCCCGACCAGAACGATCTCCTCGTTTCGGCACAGGCGCGCCTCGATCGGCGACGCCCAGTACCAGACCCCGCGCCCCTCGAAATCCCCTAGGTTCGGAACGTCAAGGCGCCGATAGCGGGCGCCGGTCGCAACCACCACGGTCGAGGCCTTGACGCGCCGGCCGTCATTGAGGTGAAGCGCGACCGCTGCTTCAGTCAGATCGAGGCGTACCGCTTCGGTGGGTATCACCACCCTGGCGCCGAATTTTTGCGCCTGGACATAGGCGCGGCCGGTGAGCGCCTGGCCGGAAATGCCGGCTGGGAAACCGAGATAATTCTCGATCCGGGCGCTCGCTCCGGCCTGTCCACCGAAGGCGCGGGCATCGAACACTATGACCGAGAGACCTTCGGATGCGGCATAGACTGCGGTCGACAGGCCCGCGGGTCCCGCGCCGACGACCGCGACGTCATAGATTTGATCCCGTTCGTCGATCGGCACCATGCCAAGTGCGCGCGCCAATTCAGCCTCGCTCGGGTTTTTCAGGATCGTGCCTTTCGGGCATACGGCCAGCGGCAGCTCTTGCGGATTCGGGGCATATTGCTGGACCAGCTTCGCGGCGTCCTCGTCCTGTGTCGGGTCGAGCAATTGATGTGGGTACGCATTGCGGGCCAGGAAGCCTTGCAGGCGAATTACGTCCGGACTGTTTTCGGGGCCGATTAGGACCGGACCGCCGGCGCCGGCCTCGATCAAGGCGACGCGGCGCAGGATCAGTGCGTGCATGATCCGTTCACCGAGCTCAGGCTCTTCGATCATCAGGGCGCGCAAGTTCTCCGGCGAAATCAGCAGCGCCTCCACATCGTCGATCGCGTGAACGTCGACGAACGCCGGCTGACCCGACAATTGACCTACTTCGGCGACGAACTGACCGGGTCCCAGCTCCACGACGGGGGCGCTGTGCCCAAGGGGATCGCGCCTGACGACGCGCACCGAGCCCTTGATCAGCACGTACATGCCGGGAGCGACATTTCCCGTCACGAACAGCGCTTCGCCAGGGGTGTAGTGCCGAACTTCTCCAAAACGGCGAAGCCGGTCGATTTCAGCCGGCGCAAGCTTTGGAAACATCTGCTCGTTGCGGCTATCGATCGTCGTCGACATGTCGGGCCTCACGAAGCGAATCCATTAGTGAGCCATCAGCAGCGGAACAGGCGACTCATGCATGAGATTGTAGGTCACGCCGCCGAGCAACCGCTCACGCAGGGGTAAATGACCGTATCCGCCCATGACGATAAGGTCAGCCCTTCGCCGTTCGGCCTCGGCGAGCAACCGGGCTCCGACCTCCTTATCGGGGCTCTTGATGCGATGAAGCACCGCGTCGATCCCGTGATGCCTGAGATGATTGACCACATCGATACCCATGATCGCCTCTTGTTCGGCCGGGCGCTCGCCGGTCACGACCACGACCTCAACCTCATCCGCCCGGTATAGAAACGGCATGGCTTCGGCCAGGGCGCGGGCCGATTCCCGGCTGCCGTTCCAGGCGACAAGGATGCGGTTGAAGGCGATCTTTGGTCGCTCCGTCTCGGGAACCAGATAGAGGTTCCGGCCCGATCCGAACAAGACGCCTTCGACCAACCGCTCGGGATCCATCGCGCCATTGGGGCGGACTGCAACAAAGGTGTCGGCGGAGCGCGCCTCGCGGGCAGCAATATTGGCGATGTCACCAGCCAGCACATCGAACCGCCTGATCTCGACTGGCCGCTCAAGCTGCGAGAGCCGCCTGGCCAGCAACGCCTCGGTTTTATCGCCGGCCTCGCGCGCCCGTTCCATTAGTTCGGCCGTGGTGAGCGCGCCGCTCAGGTCGCCGTCGACCGGACCCGGCAAGGGCAAGGGATTGAGAAACAATCCGATGATCACCTTACTCTCGAGCCGTCGGGCAATTTCGGCGACAGCTGCCAGGCGAACCTCATCGGAGATACCTCCATCCAGCCAAACCATCACATCCCTAATCATCGCTACCTCCTGGCTCGACGACAAATGCCGCGATGGGACCATTTGGACGGCGCCGCCGATGCGGCCGCTACGAAGTCATCAGTTCGAAGTAAATATTGTCGGGCGGTGCTACATCAGCAGATC
>DATNMT010000268.1:0-7794 GCA_035602495.1 Bradyrhizobium sp. | reverse complement strand
CTGATGACATTTGCGGCCCAGCACCAGATGCATTGGGTCAATCTCGGGATGAATTATGGGAATAATCGCTCCTACACCAACGAGGACATCCTCAACCGCGACAGCTACACGCTCGGGATGGCTGGCCAGGCCGACATGGACCAGAGCGGCGACGTCGCTCCGCCATCGTCCGATCTTCGGACCGCGGAGTTCCTTGGCCGCCGGGTGGCCGAGGTCGCGCAGGAACTGTCGGCTGGCCGGGCGACGCTCGGCCGGCCAGCTAACCGCGGCGTTTCGGGTGGTGCCGACAAGCAGGATCCGGCAGCCCGGGGTGTGACGCCGTCCAAACGCAATCAAGCCACCACCGGACTGGTCACCGCCTGAGGATTCACATGACCATTCCCAATTCAGAAGGAGACAGATCATGCTTGACAAGCCGGTGAAGATTCCGGGGCCCGATCACCCGATTTCGATCGAAGCGAACCCGTCTCGCGTCGTGGTCAAAGTCGGCGGAAAAATCATTGCCGACACACGCAATGCGTTGACGCTTCGCGAGGCGTCCTATCCGCCCGTTCAATACATCCCGCGTCAGGACGTCGATATGGCCGCGCTCTCGCGCAGCGAGCACACCACCTATTGCCCCTACAAGGGCGACGCTTCCTACTACAGCATTCCAGCCGGCGGGGATCGTTCGCTCAATGCCGTCTGGACGTATGAGGCCCCCTTTGAAGCGATGGCGCAGATCAAGGATTACGTCGCCTTCTATCCCGACCGTGTCGACGAGATCGGCTAACCGGCGCCGGCCAGCCAAGGGACGAAGCGATCATGAGCAAGTTACAGGGAAAGGTGGCCGTGGTTACCGGAGGCACCACGGGAATAGGCCTTGCGACAGCGAAGCGGTTCGTCGACGAAGGCGCCTATGTCTTCATAACGGGCCGCCGCCGGAAGGAGCTCGACGAGGCCGTGAAGGCAATCGGGCGCAGCGTCGCAGGCGTTCAGGGAGACGTTTCCAAACTGGAGGACCTCGATCGACTCTACGAGACGGTGAAGCGGAAGGGGAAGATCGATGTCCTGGTCGCCAATGCCGGCATCGGCGAATTCGCCCCCTTGGCAAGCCTCACGGAAGCGCATTTCGACAAGCTTTTCGATCTCAACGTGAAGGGCACGCTGTTCACGGTGCAAAAGGCCTTGCCACTGATGAACGACGGAGGGTCGATCATTCTCATCGGGTCCGTCGCCAGCGTCAAAGGCACGGCTTCCTTCGGTACCTACGGCGCGACCAAGGCAGCCGTTCGCAATCTGGTGCGAACCTGGACCGTGGAATTGAAGGATCGTCGCATTCGCTCGAACGTCCTGAGCCCCGGCCCGATCAAGACGCCGTTGGTCGATATCCAATCCCCGGACATCATTGCAAGGATCGTCGCCACCATTCCGATGGGACGCATGGGAGAGCCGGACGAAGTCGCCAAGGCAGCGGTGTTCCTGGCCTCGGACGATTCCAGCTTCGTCACGGGCATCGAATTATTCGTCGATGGCGGCCGAGGGCAGGTTTGATCCGCCGAAGCGGAAACGGCGCGGCGGAAGTGAAGTTGCGGCCCCGAGCTCGCGCCGGGGCGGCGTAGAGGAGAGATGACAGATGTCGACGGCAAAGCGTACCGCACTTGTCACAGGGGCCTCCGGCCTGGCCGGCGGGTACATGCTGGCTCATCTGCTTGAGCAGGGTGGCTGGGATATCGTCGCGGTGTCGCGGCGCAAACCACAGATTCCCGGTGACTACAGACACATCGCCGTGGATCTTCTCGATCCGGCCGACTGCCGGGCAAAACTCGCACCCCTCACCAATATCTCCCACTTGTTCTATTTGGCGATCACGGAGCGCGCCGATCCGACCGAGACGGTGTCGGCGAATGCCAACATGTTCTTCAACCTCGTCAAGACCGTCGAGGCGGCGTCGCCCGTGCTCGAACATGTCCATCTCTCCCAGGGCACCAGGTGGTACGGAAACCACCTCGGCCCCTACAAGACTCCGACCAAAGAGGACGATCCGCGGCACATGCCGCCGAACTTCTATTACGATCAGCAGGACTTTCTCGAAGAGTTCCAGAAGGGAAAGCGCTGGACGTGGTCGGTAGGGCGTCCGCACGCGGTCTGCGGATTCTCCACGGGAGGACCGATGAACCTGACCCTGGCGATCGCCGTCTATGCGAACATCTGTAAGGAACTGGGACTGCCTCTCAGTTTTCCGGGCAAGCCAGGCGCCTATACCGCGCTCTACCAATGTACGGATGCAGCACTTCTGGCCAAGGCCGTCGAGTGGATGGCGACCGATCCGAAATGCGCCAACCAGGCCTTCAACATCACCAATAGCGATCTGATCCGGTGGCAGAACCTGTGGCCCAAATTCGCCAAGTTCTTCGACATCGAGCTGGCTCCGCCACGGCCCATCAACTTGGCGCGGTCGATGGCCGACAAGGGGCCGATCTGGGATCGGATCGTTGAAAACAACGGCTTGCGGAAATACCGCTTCGAGGAGATTGCGGCCTGGGGCTACCCGGACGGCGTATTCGCTTCCGATTACGATATCGTTTCCGATACCAGCAAGGCCCGCCGTTTCGGATTCCACGACCTGGTGGACACCGAGGAGATGTTTCTTCGGATGTTTTCAGATTTTCGACGTGACCGGATCATTCCGTAATTCACCAAGCGCGCTAGGAGAAGTCCCATGAGCACTCCCGTTGTCCTGATCACTGGCGCCCTGACCGGCATTGGCCGTGCCACTGCACTTGCCTTCGCGCAGGAGGGGGCCCGGATTGTTGTCTCCGGCCGCCGCGACGAGGAGGGACATGCCTTGACAAAAGAACTCCGCGCCCGCGGCGTGGAGGCTGAATTCGTCCGCGCCGACGTGCGCCATGAAGACGACGTCCGCAACCTGATCGACAAGACCGTGGCCCGCTTCGGCCGGCTCGACGTGGCTGTCAACAACGCCGGCACCGAAGGCAAGCCCGGTCCGGTAACGGAACAGACCGCCGAAAGCTACGCGGCCGCTTTCGATACCAACGTGCTCGGCGTGCTGCTCAGCATGAAACATGAGATGCGCGTGATGCAGGCGCAGGGCGGCGGCAGCATCGTGAACCTGTCGTCGACCATGGGACAGCGAGGCGCGGCGGGCGCATCGCTGTATACGGCCAGCAAACACGCCGTCGAAGGGCTGACAAAATCCGCGGCGCTGGAAGGGGCGGCATCGAACGTTCGCGTCAATGCGGTCGCGCCCGGACCCGTTGAAACCGGATTGCTGAACCGGTTCACCGGCAGCGCCGAGAGAAAGGCCGGACTGGTCGCGGGCATTCCCCTCAAGCGCGCGGGCACGCCATCGGAGATCGCGGACGCCATCGCGTTCCTCGCCTCCGACAAGGCGTCGTTCATTACCGGCCAGATCATCAGCGTCAACGGCGGCAAAACCGCTTCGTAATTCCGTTGCCCGGGCGGCGGGTTACTTCCCCGCCGTTTTCTGTTTGCCGCTTTCCGCGTCAAGCCCGACGGTGCGGCCGGCAAATCCGGCGGCGTCGAAATAGCGTTGCGACAGCACGCGCTGATACTTGACGATCGTCTGCAGGCCGTTGGCGGCGGGCTTGGAGACGAGCTTTCCGTCAAACGCCTTCAGGGTTATGCCATTGGGCAGGGCCTCCGACATCACCCGCCCCATCAGCCCGCCCTGGGCTTCTGCACGCAGGCCCATCAGCTGCGCCATGGTCATGCCGACATCGGCGTTGCTGACCGGCAAGGCATCGACGTAGCCGGCTTTGAAGTCCGGTCCGATCGCGGCCATGAAATTCATGGTGTCGCCGCGCCCGAAACTGCCGTGCATGCCCTGGCCCTGCCGCAGCACGGTGTCGGCGACTTCGACCGAACAGTTGGTCGGCTCGCTGCAACCCTCCACATAGGAGCGGAAATTGATCACGATCGAGGGATTTGGCGTCACCGCCTTGCCCTTCAGGTTGATTTCCGACAACGGCAGCGTGCCGGGGAAGCGGCCCAAACTGTCGTCGACGAACAGCCCGCTAACATAGTCCTGGTCGAGCAGCGCCTTGATGGTGCGCGCTGCGAGCTTCTTGTCCCTGTTCGGCAGATAGATCAGGTCCGAGCCGCCATTGGTCGCGATCACCAGATCGGGCTTGGCGGGATCGGCGCCCAGCACGCCATTGCCGGCCTTGGGGTGAGCGTTGTCGGCGACGCGCGCGTTCTTGTCGTTGGGGTCGAACAGCGGCAGCTCGAGCGCTCTGGCAAGATCGATGGCGACAAAGCCCATCGGCAGGAAACCCTTGGGCGTGTCGGCGTAGTCGGCCTTCGCCGATGGACTGGTCTTGCTCTCCTTCGAAATCGTCGAGAAGCCGTGATCGGCCGAGATCACCACGTCGGTGGTGGCGGCGAGGCCGAGATCGTCCAGCGCTTTGCGCAATTGCGCCAGGTTGTTGTCGGCATTCTTGATGCTGGCGAGTGTGGTCGGGCCGTTGATGCCGGGCGTCACCGTGTTGAGGCTGTCGCCCTGATTGTGCTGGGTGCCGTCGGGATCGCGCGACCAGAACACCAGCACGAACGGTTTTGCGCGCGCCTTGAACATCGGCAGCACGATCTTGCTGGCGACGTCGGCGAAATAGCCCTGCTGCACGGTGTTCGGCGTCAGCGTGCCCGGCTTCGTGGCGCTGCCCGCGTCGCCGTTGTCGCCGCGCGAGGGCGCCGCCAGCGGCAGGCCGGCTTTGGTCAGCGCATCCTTCATCTCGTCCGACAGCGGAACGCCGGTCTTGGCGCCGGTGGAATCGTCGATCACGATGGAATGCAGGCCAGGCTTGTTGGCGCGGTCGGTATGGTCGAAGATCAGCGTCGGACCGACCTTGCCGATCGCGGCGGTGGAAAAGCCCTTGGCGCGCGCCAGCTTGAGGATGACTTCCTCGTTCAGGTAATTGCCGCCGAAATGCTCATCGATATCGCCCAGCACGGCGTCGTTTTCGATGAAGGGGGTGACGGTGTCGCCGGCGGGCGCGTTGGTGTAACCGGTAAAGATCGTGTTGCTGAACGTTCCGGTATCGCCGAGATAATGTCCGGTCGCCATGCCCGAGGCATTGGCCATGGTGAAGGTCGGGAACAGCGAATGCGGGTTCCTGAAATTGACGCCCTGGTCGCGCACCGCGGCCATCGCGGGCGCGGTCTCGGGCTTGACCATCCCGGCACGCAATCCGTCCGGTACGAACAGAATGAGATTGTGGGGCGTGTTGTTCTGCGCTGATACCGTGGCCGCGGAAAGCATGGTCAGGCCGGCCGACAGGATGACGAGTGAGCGGCGCATCGAAATCTCCCCTGAAGCGCGGATTTCCGGCGGTTGGCCGGTGCCTCTGTTTAGTTTTGCTGCATGACGGATTTGTTACAGCCGCCTTGCGAGCTACCAGAGAGGTCCCCTAGGCCCTGAGATCATTCAGCCGAAGGTCTTGTTCGTCACCCGCAGCCGCTGGGCCAGGACGCGCATCACCTTCAGCGCGAAATAGGGGTCTGGCTGACCAGAAACAGGAATTGCTTCTCCGATACCGGCACCAATTCGACGTCGGTCATCGCGATAGCCGTCGCGCTGCGCGGTTCGCCGTCGATCAGCGCCATCTCGCCAAAAATGCTGTCGGCGGCGAGTTCGTTGACGGTTCGGTTGCCGATCTGGATGCGTACCTGGCCGCTTTTGATCACGAAAAGCTCATGGGCTTCGTCGCCTTCCCGAAAAATGACGCTGCCGGCTTTGAAAGCTCGCGCTTCGATGTTGTTGCCCGTCAGGACGCTAAAGCTCGCGTCGTGCTTCATGGCCGGCTCCAGTTTTTTGACATGCTAGGGCCGCCCGGCTGCGAAGCAAGAATTCGCGAGGGCGTCGCAGGCGCTTCGCGGTTGCAGCAGAGCCGCGATTGGCTTGCTATTTCCGGGTCTCAGCGCTCGGGCCGCAATTGAAGGCCCTGCGGAACCCGGCCGCCTGCGCATCGTCCTCGGAACAGAACCAGCGATCCGGCTTTGTCAGCGCGGGGTAACTGCGGCATCCCTGCAGGTGATAGACGCCGACATTGCCGGTGAAGCGGGCGCGCACCGCCAGTTTGCCCTTGATGCTACAGCCCGGCGGCATTACCGGATCGTCGGGAAACAGCACTGCGCGTATTTCGCGATCCTTGTCGCTCCGGCAGGAATCACCCAACAGGGCGCCGTCCTTTTTCCCCCGGCGGAATTCCCGGGGCGCCACGAAGCAGCCTCGCCAGAGCCCGCGGCGTTGGTCCCTGGCGCCGGCTTCGTCGTCCTTGAAACGTCCTCTCGCGTAGGGTTCGAAGTTCAAGGCCAACCCCTGACGAACCACCAGTGCGTTCAAGCCAGCGCTTTCACCCTCGACGCTGCATGCACCAATGTGCCGCTTCTTGTAGGGACCAGGGCCCAGGTCCTCGCAGCGCACCTGGCGGTCGCCAATCAGCTTGGCGAGCTGCTCGCGGGCCTCGACGCCGCAGGCCCAGGCGTCGGCATGCTCGTCGATGCAGATTTGGTCCAGTTCCGGGGCGTCGATGCCGTCGAGCCGGTAGGTCACATCGCCCAATTGAAGGGTGCCGCCATCCCTGACGATCGCGCTCGCCGCGAGGCATTGGCTCGCCGAGATGATGGCCAGTATCAGGATTAGTGCACGCATCGATGGAGTCGCAGTTTCGAGAGCGGCACAGATCAGCCGGCTTGGTCTCACAGGGAACCCATGGTTGGTCTACGACAAAATCAACGCGTCAGTCTACAAGCCGGATCTCCGCCGAGGGAATGCTGATGAAAATGGTCGTCCCGGGCGAATAGCCTTCGTCTTCCGCAGGATTGAAGCGGACGATGTTCAGCATTTGCCCGCCAAAGGCGACCTCATACTCGACTTTGTCGCCCAGATAGGTGCGGGACTGCACCACCCCCGTCAGGCCGGTATCTGAGGAAACGATCGCGATAGCCTCCGGGCGCACCACGGCGTTGACGGGATTGCCAGGGGCGGGCGCACCTTGCGCCCGTATGGCAAGTTTCTGGCCGCCGACGTCGACGGTCACCCGGCCCTCACTCACGCTGATGACGGTGGCGTGCAGCAGGTTTGCTCGCCCGATGAAGCCAGCGACGAATGCAGACGATGGGCGGCGGTAAAGCGCCTCGGCGGTATCGAGCTGCACGATCCGGCCTGCCGCCATCACGGCGATGCGGTCGGAAATGGCCATCGCCTCTTCCTGGTCATGAGTAACGTAGACCGTCGTGATCCGGAGGGCCTGCTGAAGGCTTCTGATCTCTCCGCGCATCGATACGCGGAGTTTCGCGTCCAGGTTGGAAAGCGGCTCGTCGAACAGCAGGACGCGGGGACGTATGACAACGGCGCGGGCCAGCGCGACGCGCTGTTGCTGGCCGCCGGACAATTCGTTCGGCAGCCGCTCTCCGAAGCCGGCCAGTCCGACCAGCTCCAGCGCCTCGGCGACGGCCCGCTGAATTTCGCTGGCCGATTTGTTCCGCACCTGCAGCCCGTAAGCGACGTTGCCGAAAATCGTCAGATGCGGGAACAGGGCATAGTTCTGAAACACGAAGCCGATATCGCGCCGGTTCGCAGGCACGTGAGTCACGTCACGCCCGGCGATGAAGATCTTGCCTTCGCTCGGCTCCTGAAAGCCGGCAATCATGCGCAATGTCGTGGTCTTGCCGCAGCCGGACGGGCCCAAGAGTGTCATCAGTTCGCCCGGACGGACATCCAGGTCGACATCACGGACCGCGATGATTTCGCCGCGATTGCGGTCCTGCATC
>DATNMT010000251.1:0-2979 GCA_035602495.1 Bradyrhizobium sp. | reverse complement strand
CGCGTGGTGAAACTGCTCGAGCACCAGGGCATAGGCGGAGAGATCGCCCACCTCGATCGCTCCGTCGTCGTAGCAGTTCAGGGTTTCGCGGAGGATCTCGTCGGCCTCGTACTGCAAGGTGTCCAGTTCTTCGATCGAATCGATTTTTCTGACCTGTGAAATCGCGGCCAGCAGTTTTTCGCGATGCTCCGTATTCAGCCTTCGTTCGTCGCGCTTGATGTAATGGCGCACCGCGGCGCTGCCCGATCCGAGCACGGAAAGCAAGAGGATCGCGCCCCAGATATAGTCGCTGTACTCCTCCATGAAGCTCCGCTCGTTGCCGTCGATGTAGGCCGCGGCTCCAGGGTGGGCGGGCAAGGCTGCGTCCTTGTCGGTGTTCGGCTTCTCGATTTTGGATGCAACGGGCAATTCCCGCGCCAGCGAAGGCCGCACCGCAAACAGCTGGCGGGTGAACGCGGCAATCGCTTTTTCGGACAGTGATCTTGGCGCGACGATCAGGTGATTGACGCCGACCGTCTCAACGGCGTCATCGGGCCTCGCCGGGGCCGCGCTGAATGAGCTGCCGGGAATTTCCTCGGACTCATAAAGCGGATGCTTGCGGGCGATGGTTTCGGAAAGGTCGATCGGAAGAAACGCCGGCTCGCCCCTGATGCGGGTGGTCGCCGTGATCGCGTCCGAGTTGATCTTGCTTTCAAGCGGGGCGACGGTCATGAACGCATCGATCGTGGGATCGCGCACCATCTCGCCGATCTGGTCGGTGTTGAATTGGACGATCGTGACCTTTTCCGGATTGACGCCGGACTCCATCAGGATGACGCGGAGCAGCGTGGCGTTGACCTGGGTCCGGCCGACGACGCCGACGCGATGGCCGGCCAGTTCGTCGATCGCCTTGATTTTCGCCTTGGCGCCCTTCTTCGATCCCTGGTGCGCGACGCCGGGAGCCGACCACAGCGTCACGACGTTCTTGCGCATGATGGCAACGGAATTGGTGCCGTCGGGCATTTCCTCGTCAGCGCGCGCGACCGCGAGATCGGCCTTGCCGGCGGCGAGATGCGCAATGCTCTCGACCGGGCCGGCGGTTGTGATCAGGGTGAGCCGAACCGGGCTTCCTTGCCGGACAAAGGCCTGCGCCAGGGCCTGAACGAGGTTCTGGTCGTCGCTCCCCGACGGTCCCACCGCTATTCGCAGCGTCGTCGGCCGCAACACAAGATAGCTCGTGCCGGCAATGGCTGCGAAGATCAACAGCCCCACGGCCAGCACCAGAAACCGGTAGCTCCTTTTCCGGCCCCGGACCGGCAAGTCGATTGCGCCTTTCAAGCCGTCTGATGGGGTCATGTTGCTGCCAGGCTGCGGAGGATCCAAGCGTTGCGGACCGCAGGATAGCACGCTTCCGGGCCCGGTCCGATGGCGGCGCCGACCCGGGAGGGTTAAGTTTTACGATTGCAAAGTTCGCCTGGTGAGCGGACCTTCAAGCAACACGCGTGCGCGTCAGTCCTGATAGGTGAACAGCCCGCGCGGCTGATACGGCCGCGGTTGGTAGTAGCCCTGAGGCGCGCCATTTTGCGGGGCGTAGCCGCGATTGTCGTAATATTGATTTTGCGGCTGCGGATAGGCCTGGGCGTCGTAGAGCCGCCTGCTGGAGCGCGGCGCCGGATAGCGCGCCACGTCCGGGTTGCCATCGGCCGGATAGATGTAGCCGTCATCGGGCCGCTCTTGTGGAAGCTGTCCGAGCGCCGGCTGTTGCGGCGTGATCACGACCGGCTCGCCGGCGGTGTTATATTGCGGCGCGTATTGCTGTTCGGCGGGGTCGCGGCGTGCGAGCGCGGTATTTGCCCGCGGACGCGGGTTGCGCGCCAGCGCGATCTGCGATGAGCCAGTGAGCGTCACCGTGGTGTTGAGCACGCCCTGCTGCTGCACCAGCGCGTACAGCGTCGTGGCGTTGGCGCGCGACAGCCTCACGCAACCGTGCGAAGCGGGAGTGCCAAGCCGGCTTTCGGAATCGGTGCCGTGGATGGCATGGCCGATCTTGGTGAAGAAGATCGAATGCGGCATCGGCGCGTCGTCGAATTCCTTGGAGTAGTGGTCTTCCTCCATCCGGAAGGTGCGGAAGCTGCCGTTCGGCGTCTCGTGCGAGGGAATGCCGGTCGAGACCGGCCAGTGATAGCGCTCGACGCCGTCGACCGCGACGGACATCATCTGCGCATTCTTGTCGATGGTGATCGAGACATTCGCCTGAGCGGCGCCGCTGGCGAAAAAGATCAAACCAGCGAAAGCAACGAGGAAGGAACGCATTTTACCTTTGGCCTCCAGGCCCTGTCTGCACGCCGCCGCGGCTCTCCGTCCCCCGGCATCTACTATGCCCGGAATCCGGCTTTTGTTCCAGTGGCCTGCACCGGCAACGTTAACGCGCGCCAAGGCGCAATCAAGGCGGCGAGCGCTGACTTTTCCGCGAGCGTCCGGCCCTTCCCGAATTGGTCACGGATGCGCAACCTTTTGGCCGCACCGGCGTTGCAGATTCCTGCCTGTCGCCGCCCACCCCTTAAGGTACCAAGATGAACAAGACTGGGATCAAGACCGTGACGATGCCTGCCGGTTTATCTTTGCGGCTGGTTTTTGCCGCTGCCGCCATCGCTCTCGCGCTGATGGCCGTCCCTCATGCCGGCAACGCCCAGGGCATCGTGCGCGGCGCTCGGGAGGGCTCTTACGAAGGTAACCGGATCGCTGGCCCGGTGGGTGGTGTGGTCGGCGGCGCGGTCGGTGCGGGCGTTGGCGGAGCGATGGGCGCCGTCCGGGGCGTGCTTGGCATACCCTACGGGCATCATTATCGCTGCCGCGGCTTCTACGATCGCCACGATCGATTCCACTGCTATCGGTGATTCCTGACGTCATTCCGGGGCGCCGCGAAGCGGCGAACCACGATGTGCGGTTGCACATCGGGGAATCTCGAGATTCCGGGTTCGCGCTAAGGCGCGCCCCGGA
>DATNMT010000249.1:0-3899 GCA_035602495.1 Bradyrhizobium sp. | reverse complement strand
AGCAGACTCCGATGATCCTACGGATTGTTGAACTCGCCGTGCAGGGCGTCGGCCTCGGCCTATTCCAGCTGGCCTATTCGGATATCGTCATTGCAGCGCTTCCACTCAAGGATCGCGGCGTTGCGGGCAGCCTTGTGCTGCTGACGCGAACGCTTGGCACTGTCGCTGCGGCTTCGGTGGTCCTGGTGACGTTCGAACTGCTGAATATCCAATATGGCTTCCTTGCGGGCTTCCAGAAGACCTTTCAGCTTGCAGCTTTGCTGGCGTTTTTCGCAGCGGGACTATTGGCGGTTTCACGGGGCAGGATTGGTGATCCAAATTCGAAGATCTAATCTTACCGCAGAACCCGACGGCGCATGACGCCGATGGACGCATAATACGGAACGCGAAGATTGATCGCGCTTGGGTTGCGAAGGCGACGTCATCGGCCCCACCTCAGCCAGGCCGAAATTCCGCGCTGCAGCGAGCCCTGATTGATACCCGCCAACCCGCTGGCCAGCAGCAGGGTGAGATTTCCGCTAGACGAAACCGCCGACGCAGGTGACATTCGACGCCGACATCTGCGAGGGCAACACGATGATCACGAAATTCGATAGCTCCTATTACGGCACAGTCGACATGGAGAAGCTCGGGTACGCCGGCACCCCGATCAACGAACGCCGCTATTCGCAAGCGGAATTGGGCGGCGCGCTGCACAAGGTCGTCGAGTACGCCAAGTGCATGGATGAGCGCGGCTACGACACGTTCTGGATGGCCGAGCACCATTTCCAGCCGGAAGGCACAGAACTGATCCCGAATCTGCTGATGATGGCGATGCACTTGTGCGGGGTGACGAAGAACCTGCGCATCGGCTGCGGCTTCAATGTCGTGCCGATGTGGCACCCGCTGCGCCTCGCGGAAGACTATGCGATGGCCGACATCCTGACCGGTGGCCGGGTGATCTTCGGTGTCGCGCGCGGCTATCACACCCGCGAGGTCGAGACGTTCGGCGCGCCGCTGCGCGACCAGCAGGCCAACCGCGAATTGTTCGAGGAAGGCGTTGATATCCTGTTCAAGGCGTTCGAGGGCAAGCCGTTCTTGCACAAGGGCAAGTACTATACGATCCCGCCGGAGGTGCCGTATCGCGGCTATACGCTCAAGGAGATCACGCTGGTGCCGGCGCCGGAGCGCCTTCCGGTCGAATGCTGGCAGCCGATCCAGAGCGGCTCGGAGCAGGCCTTCGACTTCATGGCCAAGCACGGCATCTGCGGCATCATCGGCGGCGGCTCTGCCGAGGGCGGCGCCGTCGAGCGGCACATGATCGGCTTCCAGGCTGCCTATGCGCGCCGCGGCATCGAACTCGGACTTGGCGAGCGGCTTGCGCTGGGCTTCCAATTTCACATCGCGAAGAGCCGCGACGACGGCATGAGAGAGGCGGCCAAACACTACGAGGAGAACATGAAGATGTTTGGCGAGTTGCGCCTCGTGCGGGCGCTAACCGACGAGCAGATCGCCGCGATGCGCGATCCACGGCTCGCCGCCACGACGAAATTGCCGAGCGTAGAGGACGCAGTGAAGGCCGGCGGCTTCCTGACCGGTACGCCCGCCGACATCATCGAGCAATTGAAGGCCGTTGAAAAGCGCTATCCGGGCGTCGACCGGGTGGTGTGCGCCACGCCGCTGGGAACCCCGCTCGAGGTCCAGCTCGAAGACCTGGATCGATTCGCGAAGGAGGTCATGCCCGCCTTCCGCCCGGCCAAGATCGCCACAGCGGCGGAATAGTAGCGCGCACGCGGCGCGCCCACGAATGGCCCGCGCTCGATGCCGTCGGTCACGGGCCACGGCGGTTCATCTGGGCTGAGTCACGGCCGTTATCGTAGGTGCTGCGGATCTGCCCGGGGAGGATCGAGTTAAGGCTAATCCAGCCTTTTGACCCTTCTCGGACCTCCGGCGACGTCCGTTCATTGACCGCTTTCGCAGGAACAGCGGCCCAGGCGTCAGCTGGGCAGGGAAAGCCACGCCGCGCTAGACGACCCCCTCCTGGCGTAGGCGTTTCGCTTCATCAGGCTCGACTCCGCACAGGGATTCAAGCAGCACGTCGGTGTGCTCGCCCAGCAGCGGCGGACGGCTGACCGCGACGGGTGAATCCGAGAGTTTGATCGGGCAGCCCACCGTCTGATAGGTGCCGCGGGTCGGGTAGTCCACGTCGACGATCATCTCGCGCGCCTTGAGATGCGGATCGGCCAGCACCTCGCCGGTGTCCTGGCAGGCGCCGCAGGGAACACCCGCATCCCCCATCAGGCGCATGACTTCGTGCTTGCCGCGCTGGCGCGTCCACGCCTCGACGATGGCATCGAGTTCTGCGCGATTATCCCAGCGCGCTTCCGCGGTTTTGAAGCGCGCGTCCTCGGTCAACTCCGGCTGCCCCAGCACCTTCGCCACCGCCGGCCACATCTGCGGCTGCGCGTAGAGGAAGATGTAGTCATTCGGGCCGCCCGGCGCGCAGGGGTAGGTCGTGCCAGGCACGTTGCGCCCGAGCTGATTGCCGTTCCGCGGCATCGGACGGCCGAAGCGCTGGTGGTCGCGCAGGCTCACCCGCACCAGATTGACGACCGCATCCTGCATGGACACCTCGACCTGCTGGCCGCGGCCGGTCGCATGGCGCTGCTGCAGCGCGGCCAAAATGCCGATCGCCATGTGCATGCCGGTGCCGGAATCCCCGATCGCCGGATAGACATAGGTCGGCGGATTTTCGGGGAAGCCGGTGACGCTCATCGCTCCGCCCATGGCCTGTGCAATCGGCTCGAAGCTCTTGAATCCGCTGTAGGGCCCGTAGGTGCCGAAGCCCTTGATGGTGGCGTAAATCAGTCGCGGATTAATCTTGGCCAGCGCTGCGTAGCCGAGCCCGAGGCGATCGAGCGCGCCCGGCCCGAAATTCTCCACCAGCACGTCCGACTGGGCGATGACCTTCTGGAACAGATCCTTGCCGACGTCGGTCTTGAGATTCAGCGTCAGGCTGCGCTTGTTGGCATTGAGGATCAGGAAGAATAGGCTGTCGCTGTTCTTCTGGTCGCGCATGTTCACCCGCGCGATGTCGCCGCCCTTAGGCTCCTCGAGCTTGATCACGTCGGCACCGAGGAAGCCGAGAATCTGCGTGCAGGCGGGCCCCGCCTGATTGTGCGTCATGTCGATGATGCGGATGCCTGACAGGGCCTTGTCCATGGTCGCGCTCCGGATGAACGGAATGGGATGATCGAGTATTAGCGGTTAGGGCCGATTAGGATAGCGTAATTCATGAGGAGTGCCATGACGATCCGTAATAGCTCTCGACCAATTGCGCGGGTCTTTTGGGCA
Organism: Bradyrhizobium sp.; assembly: GCA_035602495.1. Taxonomy (GTDB): domain Bacteria; phylum Pseudomonadota; class Alphaproteobacteria; order Rhizobiales; family Xanthobacteraceae; genus Bradyrhizobium. The sequence continues at coordinate 566 of DATNMT010000249.1, read as the reverse complement.
ACTGCTGCGCCGGGGTCGAACGCCGACTCTTCGCTGGCGAAGCCGAGCCAGGTCGTGCAGTATCGCCGCGATTGAAAGTCGTCGCGCGGCGGACCGTCACGTGTTGTCAGACCACGAACGCAGATTCCTGCTGACGCGACGGGTCGGGCATCTTGCCACGGCCGATAGCCAGGCCGTTCCCCATGTCGTGCCGGTGTGCTTTACGATTTCGCAAGGCACCCTTTACATCACCATCGACGAGAAGCCGAAGCGCGTGGCTGGACCAGCACTCAAGCGCATCCGCAACATCGAGCGCAACCCGATGGTCGCTATCGTGGTTGATCGGTATCACGAAGACTGGACCCGCCTTGGGTGGGTGATGTTGCGTGGACGGGCTGAGATCCTGCGCGCCGGGACGGAGCACGATCGCGCGCAGGAGTTGCTATGCTCTCGGTACCGTCAATTGGCGGCTATGCAAATTGCAGAACTGCCCGTCGTTGCGGTCCGCCTGGAGCGGGTGACAAGCTGGGGCAACCTGGCCGTGGGCGAGGACGAGGTCGACTATGATGGTCAAGCGTAGAGGCAGT
>DATNMT010000216.1:0-2186 GCA_035602495.1 Bradyrhizobium sp. | reverse complement strand
CGCGTGTGCAATGGTAGTGATAGAACGCACACGCGTTAGTCAGGTCGCACCGGTTTCACCCGGCATTCCCCGCGCAATGGTTTACGGCTTATACGTACTCTCCCCGGTGATCGGGCTTTGTTGACACCGTCATCGGCGGAGCTGCCTCCGCCGACTTGACGCCAACCACTGAGGCGTCAGGACCACACGACTTCGCCGTCCGCATCAGCACCGCTCGTCAAGCGCGCTTCCGCGTCCACCGCATCCCGCCCCGCGTCCGTGACGTTGCGCAACGCCCCTCAAGTGGGACGGGACGACGGAGAATATACGACTGATTTTCGTTTCTGTAAAACAGAAATATTTTTGCGTCAGGGGATTGACAGCGGCCTGCACAAACGGGTGACTGATTTGCCCGTCGGGTAATCAGCGCCTCGTCATTCCGGGCTCGCGGCTTCGTCGCGCCCCGGAATGACGGCTACTAACTCACCGCCCCACCAGCTGATCGGCGAAATACGCGATCGTCTTGCGATAAATGGTGGCGTGGTTCCATTCGCGCATGGCTTCGAAATTGGCGCTGCCTTCGTCGTAGGGCGCGCCCATCTTGAAGCCGTTGGTGTGCAGCAAATTGGCGGTGGAGGCCAGCACGTCGGGCACGGAGTGGCGGAGATCGACGCGGCCGTCGCCGTCGAAATCGACGCCGTATTTGATGTAGGACGACGGCAAAAATTGCGTCTGGCCGATCTCGCCGGCATAGGCGCCGATCAGATCGCGCAACGGCAGATCGCCGCGCTGCACGATCTTCAGCGCCGCCAGCAATTCGCCCTGGAACAATTCGGTGCGGCGGCAATCATGCGCCAGCGTCGAGAGCGTGCGGATCACCGGCAATTTGCCCATGTCGCCCTTGCCGAAATCGCTCTCCAGCCCCCAGATCGCGACCAGGATCTGCCTGGGCACGCCGAACCGCGCCTCGATCCGCGACAACAGCGCGGCATGACGGGCCAGCATCGCCCGCCCGCCATTGATGCGCCCGGAGCCGACGCGGGTCGAGACATATTGCTCGAACGACTTGTTGAAGGTGTAGCGCTGGCGGCGGTCGAAATTCAGCACCGCCGCATCGTCGGTGACGCCGGCGAACGCCGAGCCGATCACGGCTTGCGAGACCCCCGCGCCCGCCGCCTCCGACGAAAAGCTGGAGATGAACGAGTTGAAGTCGCCGCCGCAGCGGGCGGCAAGGGCGGGGCTGGCGGCGATGACGGCGCCGAACAAAACGACCAAACGAAATATGCGCATGCGAATCCCTTGTTGGTGCAGGTTTAGCCTGATCATGCCATGAGAAGACGGCGCGCGGCAGAGGCCTTTCGTCGTCGTCCCGGCCTTGAGCCGGGACCCATACGCCGAGGCGGATGTTGTTAAAACGGATTGGTTGACGGCTTCGCTTCAATATTGCCGCCGGTGGTTATGGGTCCCTGCTTACGCAGGGACGACAGTGCTTCGCGTGCCGCGGGCCCTCACTCGCCGCCGTCGATCTGACGGCCCATCATCGCGATGGCGCGCTGATAGACCTGCGCGGCATTCCAGGCCTCGATGGCCGCGAAGTTGGGCTCTCCGGGCTGGTAGCCCGCGCCCGCGCGCCAGCCGTGGGCCCTCAGAAAATTCGCGGTCGAGCTCAGCGCGTTGGCTGCATTTTCGAGATTGCCGGTGCCGTAGGCCAGGATGTTCTTCGGCAAGAACTGCGTCTGCCCTACTTCGCCGTGCATGGAGCCGCGCTGGGACGGCGAGAGCGCACCGCGATCGATCAATTGCAGCGCCGCGTAAAGCTGCTCCGTAAAATATTCCGGCCGACGGCAGTCATAGGCGAGCGTCGCGATCGACGAGAGCATGTTCTGATTGCCGCGCTGACTGCCAAAACCCGTCTCCATCCCCCAGATCGCGATCAGCGGCCCCGGCGGCACGCCGTAGCGCTGCTGAATGGAAGCAAACAGCGCGCCCTGCGATTGCTTCAGCGCGCGTCCCCGCGAGACGATGGTCGCCGCCCCCCGCTTGGCGAGAAACTGATCGAGCGACAGGTTGAAACTGCGCTGGCCGCGATCGGCGTTGATAGTCGCTTGCGCGTAGTTCGTCGCCATCAACGCCGAGACGGCCGAGGCGCCGATGCCTTTTGCTCTTGCCTCCTGGGCGAACTCGCTCTTCCAGGCTCCGAAACCGGC
>DATNMT010000184.1:0-3021 GCA_035602495.1 Bradyrhizobium sp. | reverse complement strand
ATTGCGCCGGCCCGGGCGAAGGAAGAATCGCGCGCGCGCCGTCTACCACCGTGCTATCGAGCGCGGGGTCGGCGGGATTCGAGATCAAGGTTGCGACGAGAGACATCTGACGTGAGTTTGCAAGGGGACAGCAAGGCCGTGCTTATCGCAGGGCCGACCGCCAGCGGCAAGTCGGCGCTGGCGTTCGAGCTTGCGCAAAAAGCCGGCGGCGTCGTCGTCAACGCCGATTCCATGCAGGTCTATCGCGACCTGCGGATCCTTACGGCGCGGCCGACGGTCGAGGAAGAGGCGGTTGTTCCGCACCGGCTTTACGGCCATGTCGATGCCGCCGTGAATTTTTCCGCCGGGAGCTGGGTGGCGGACGCGGCCAGGGTGTTGACGGAAGAGCGCGCGCAAGATCGCCTGCCGATCTTCGTTGGCGGCTCGGGCCTGTATTTCAAGGCATTGACGCGCGGCCTGTCGGCGGTGCCGCCAATCCCGGCTGCGATCCGCGAAGCCGTGCGGGCGCGGCTCGAGCGCGACGGCGTCGAGGCGCTGCATGCGGAGCTTGCGCAGCGCGATCCGGTAGCCGCCGAGGGCCTGAAACCGCGCGATCGCACCCGCATCGCCCGCGCGCTGGAAGTGGTTGAGGCCACCGGGCGTTCGCTGACCGACTGGCACCGCCACGGCCTGCCGCCGCTGTTGCCGCCGGGCACGTTCAGCGCGCTGTTTCTCGCGCCCGATCGAGATCAACTTTATGCCCGGATCGACGCGCGGTTCGACGCCATGCTGAAAGCCGGCGCGCTGCAGGAAGTCGAGCGGCTTGCGGGGCGCAATCTCGATCCCCTGCTGCCGGCGATGAAGGCCCATGGCGTGCCGGCGTTGATCCGGCATTTCAAGGGTGAGATCACGCTGGAAGAGGCGGCCGCGATCGGCCGCGCTGACACCCGCCATTACGCCAAGCGGCAGTTCACCTGGTTCCGGCATCAGCTGCCGGAATTCGAATGGGTGAGGCCGGACGAGGCGGGCGTAAGGCTCACCACCGTCATTCCGGGATAGTCCGAAGGACCAGACCCGGAATCTCGAGATTCCACGATGTGCAATTGCACATCGTGGTTCGCGCTTCGCGCGCCCCGGAATGACGGATGAGAAGAGCCCGCATGGCTGCAAGCTGCATTTTCGCTCTCGCCGGGGGCCAAAAACCCCGCTAAACTCTGAATCGAGCGTTGAACATGCCCGCCGCTTGACTTTCCCGGTTTGGGCAGTATGTTCCGCGCAACCTTTGGGAAGTGCGACCGGCCTTATGCGTAATAAAATTACCAAACTGCTTATCGTCGTCGTACCCAGGCACACCGCCGGGGATGGCTAAGGCCATCCAAAATCGGGCGGTGTGCATGGGGCCTCTTGGGCCCCTTTTTATTTTTCCCAAACCTCAACTGCAGCAGCCGCGCACAGGACAGCGCATCCGGAGCAAGCCATGAGCGACAAGAGCCACGATCCGAACCAGATGACCGGCGCAGCGATGATCGTGCGGGCGCTGATCGATCATGGCGTCAAGCACATCTTCGGTTATCCCGGCGGCGCGGTGCTTCCGATCTATGACGAGATTTTCCAGCAGAGCGAAGTCGAGCACATCCTGGTGCGGCACGAGCAGGGCGCCGGCCACGCCGCCGAGGGCTATGCGCGCTCCACCGGCAAGCCGGGGGTGGTGCTGGTGACCTCGGGCCCCGGCGCCACCAACATGGTGACGCCGCTGACGGATGCGCTGATGGATTCGATCCCGCTGGTCTGCATCACCGGCCAGGTTCCGACGCACCTGATCGGCAACGACGCGTTCCAGGAATGCGACACCGTCGGCATCACCCGGCCCTGCACCAAGCACAACTGGCTGGTGCGCGACGTCAACGATCTCGCCAAGGTGCTGCACGAGGCGTTCTACGTCGCAAGCACCGGGAGGCCCGGTCCGGTGGTGGTCGATGTGCCGAAGGACGTGCAGTTCGCGGTCGGCACCTATCACCCGCCGCGCAAGTCCGATGTGCACGTGTCCTACGCGCCGCGGGTCAAGGGCGACGCCGCGCAGATCCGCAAGGCGGTGGCGCTGCTCGCCGCCGCCAAACGTCCGGTGATTTACTCCGGCGGCGGTGTCATCAATTCCGGGCGTGAGGCCTCGAAACTGTTGCGCGATCTGGTCGAAGCGACGGGATTCCCGATCACCTCCACCCTGATGGGGCTCGGCGCCTATCCGGCGTCGGGCAAGAACTGGCTCGGCATGCTCGGCATGCACGGCACCTACGAAGCCAACATGGCGATGCATGATTGCGACGTCATGCTGTGCGTCGGCGCGCGCTTCGACGACCGCATCACCGGGCGGATCGACGCGTTCTCGCCGGGCTCGAAGAAGATCCATATCGATATCGACCCGTCCTCGATCAACAAGAACATCCGCGTCGACGTGCCGATCATCGGCGATGCCGGCAACGTGCTCGGCGATCTCCTGCAGGTGTTCAAGGCGGAGGCGAAGAAGCCGGATATCCGGCCCTGGTGGCAGGAGATCGCGAAATGGCGCGCGCGCAATTCGCTGTCCTACAGGAAGAGCAACGATATCATCATGCCGCAATTCGCGATCGAGCGGCTGTTCGCGGCCACCCGCGGCCGCGACGTCTACATCACCACCGAAGTCGGCCAGCACCAGATGTGGGCGGCGCAGTTCTTCGGCTTCGAGGAGCCGCACCGCTGGATGACCTCGGGCGGTCTGGGCACCATGGGCTACGGCCTGCCGGCGGCGGTCGGCGTCCAGGTCGCGCACCCCAACAGCCTCGTGATCGACATCGCCGGCGACGCCTCGGTGCAGATGACGATGCAGGAGATGGCGACGGCGGTACAATATGAATTGCCGATCAAGATCTTCATCCTGAACAACCAGTACATGGGCATGGTGCGGCAGTGGCAGCAGCTGCTGCACGGCAACCGGTTGTCGCACAGCTATTCCGAAGCGATGCCGGACTTCGTCAAGCTCGCGGAGGCTTTTGGTTGTGTCGGCAT
>DATNMT010000183.1:0-2960 GCA_035602495.1 Bradyrhizobium sp. | reverse complement strand
CGAATTCGGCATCGATGCGATCGAACTGCAGAGGTCCGACGTCCATGTTCATGTCCCGGCCGGAGCGATCCCCAAGGATGGGCCGAGTGCGGGTGTCGCGATGTTCATGGCGCTGACCTCGCTTCTGACCGGGCGCACGGTGCGGAGCGATACGGCGATGACCGGCGAAATCTCGCTGCGCGGTCTGGTGCTTCCGATCGGCGGCGTAAAGGAGAAAGTGCTGGCGGCGATCCAGGCCGGGATCTCAACCGTCATGCTTCCAGCCCGCAACCGCAAGGACATCGAGGACGTGCCGGAAAAGGCGCGCAGCCTGGTTCGCTTCGTCTGGCTTGAGCGCGTTGACGACGCGATCGAGGCCGCCCTCAATCCCCCGGGGACGCAGGAGCCGGACATATCCGGCACGTCGCGTGCGGCGCCGACGGAAAGACGGGTGGCGCGTTCCCGATAGCCGAAGGGATCGACGGGATGCTGGACCGGCATCCCGCATTTGATCTGCGAAATTGACCAACGTCAGCGCCGCGGCGAGAAATCTCGTCCATGCAGCTGGCACACCCGCCGGGAGATTATTGTCATGCTCGATCGTACCCGCCATTTTGACACCCCCAGACATCACGCCATGCATGTGCCGCGCACGATGTTCGCCGCGGCGATCGACTGCTTCGGTGGACCCGAGGTGATCACCCCGCACGCGCTGCCGGTGCCGGCAGTTGATGCCGGTGAAGTGTTGATCGCGGTCGATACCGCAGGCGTTGGCCGATGGGACGCTGATATCCGGGAAGGGTATTTTGCAAGCCGCAAGCCGCATTTTCCGATGGTTCTCGGCGTCGACGGCGCTGGCGTCGTTGCGGCCTTAGGCTCCCGGGTACGGCGGCTGAAAGTCGGCGAGGAAGTCTATTCCTACAACTGGCAGAATCCGAAGGGCGGCTTTTACGCGGAATATGTCGCGGTGCCCGCCGACAAGGTCGCGCCGATCCCCAGGCGGTTGGATCTGCGGCATGCCGGCGCGATCCCTACCACGGGCTTGACCGCGCTACAGGGCATTGACGACGCACTCGGCCTCAAGAAGGGTGAGACCATCATCATTCACGGCGCCTCGGGCGGCGTCGGAACGCTCGCGGTGCAATTCGCAAGGCTTCGCGGCGCCCGGGTGTTTGCGACTGCATCGGGCAAGGAAGGGGTGGAACTGGTGCGGGAGATGGGTGCGCATGCCGCAGTCGACGGCAAGCGCCCCGATGTCGACGATCACGCGCGTCGTTTTGCGCCCGATGGCGTCGATGCGATCCTGGCTCTCGCCGGCGGAGACGGGCTGGAACGCTGCCTGAGTGTGCTTCGGCCCGGCGGCCGTGTTGCGCACCCCAACGGCGTCGAGCCTGCGCCGAAAAAACGGCGCGGCATGACCCTGATCCGTTATGACGGCATCTCCGGGGTCCGCGAATTCGAGCGCCTCAACGCCGCGGTGCAGGCAGCAAAGCTCAAAGTTCCGATCGCCGAATGTTATCCCCTCGCCCGGGCCTACAAGGCGCACGAGCGCCTCGTCGAGGGTCACGTGCTCGGAAAGATTATCCTTTCAGTGCATGACGCGTAGTGGTGCGCCCACGAAAAGGTATCGGCTGCCGATCAGGCGCTTGGAAGTCTTGCGACGATGAAGCTGTCCGTCGCGGGCCGCCCGACCGGAATTCTCACAGAACATCTCAGCCATCATTGAAATGGCCATTTTCCCAACGGGAGGCTGAGTTTCGGCAATCTTCAGGATGGACTCACAGCACTCGTTCAGCAAACTCTCTGTCATCAGAGCTATCCCTAGAGCTATCCCTGCGTTGCCAGCCGGAAAGGGAATTTCGCGGATTGCGATTGGTTCCAGCGCTTTTTGCTTTGTGACGCTGAAAAATTAGGCTGCCCCAAAATGTTCTCCCAGGGCTCGGCCCAACGCGCAGCAATTCGCCGGCGTCGCGCATTCTGCCAGATCACTCCGTCGAAAAGGCCATTTTGCCTTCGGGTGTCGCCGCAGAACTTCATCCAATTGGCTAGCCCCACGAGGAGCCCAGACCGAAAAGACGCGCATTGTTGACAGACGTCAACGCACACCTTGTCGTGCATGCAAGAAGTACGCTCGCGCTGCAAAAGCGGCAGAGATTCGAATAGTTCGGCAACCACGTCGCAGTTGGGAGCATGACATGGCCAGCACCACATTCAACTCCACCTCTGGCGTCGGCTCCAGTCCGGCGGCAGAGACGCTCGTTCAAAACTGGTGGCTGTTTACGCTGCGAGGCGTTTTAGGCATCATCTTTGGAATCCTCGCGCTGATCTTTCCCGGTCCAACGATACTGTCGCTGGTACTGCTGTTCTCCGCCTATATGCTGGTCGACGGCATCTTCGGAATCATTTCGGCGGTGCGGGCGATCCGCCGCAAGGAGGACCGCTGGAGATTGCTGATATTTGAAGGGCTGCTCGATATCGCCACGGGCGTTGTCGCTTTTCTCTGGCCGGGCCTCACCGTTGTTGCGTTCGTCTGGCTGATTGCCGCTTGGGCGATTGTCTCGGGCGGGCTGATGACGGCCGCTGGCTTCCGGTTGAACATCGAGCATGGCCGGTGGTGGCTGGTTCTGGGCGGGCTATTGTCCCTCGCCTATGGCGTGCTCCTCATCATCACGCCGTTGATCGGAGCTGTCGTGCTCACCTGGTGGCTGGGCGCCTACGCACTGGTTTTCGGTGTCGCGCTAGTCATCTTCTCTTTGAAGCTCCGGTCGCGGCAGCATGAACGCGTCAGCCCCACTGCGGTTGGAACAGCCGCTTAGGCCGAAATCGATGACGCCCAAGGTATTGAGCCATCAAAGCCGAAAAGGCCGGGCACCCGCCCGGCCCTTGCAGATTGAAACGGTCGACGAAATCGATGAGAGCCTGATCGAAACTTTTCCTGCGAGCGACCCTCCGGCTTGGGTAGCCCTGGCCCGTGTCGGCAT
>DATNMT010000162.1:0-2103 GCA_035602495.1 Bradyrhizobium sp. | reverse complement strand
CGGAGGGCAGATCAAGATCCACATGCGGGCACAAACCGGGACCCGGATCGAAGAAACCACGAAACTCGCCGACGCAGTAGGCGCGGCGATCCACCAGATCATCCCCTCCGATGAACTCGATGGAGTCGTCGACAATATTGGTCTGAGCGTCAGCGGCATCAACATGGCCTACAACAACTCGGGAACGATCGGCGTCGAGGACGCCGACATTCTCATCAGCCTCAAGCCGCACCACGAGCCGACGGCCGACTACGTCAGGACTATGCGCGAGCGGCTGCCGCGCATGTTCCCGAGCGCCTCCTTCGCCTTCCTGCCCGCCGACATGGTCAGCCAGATCCTCAATTTCGGCGCGCCCGCACCGATCGATCTCCAGATCGTCGGTAGTGACGTGCAGGCGAACCGGAAATACGGCAACGCGCTGCTGGCGCGGATCAGGCGGATTCCCGGCATTGCGGATGCACGCATCCAGCAGGCGTTCCAGCAGCCGACCTTGAACATCAACCTCGACCGTTCGCTGGCCGGCCTGGTCGGTCTCAGCGAGAAGGATGCGGCGACGGCGATGCAGACCACCCTTTCCGGCAGTTCGCAGACCGCGCCGACGTATTGGCTTAATCCGAAAACAGGCGTGTCCTATCCGGTCTCGATCCAGACACCACCGAGCATTCTCTACACGATGAACGATTTGAACAACATACCCGTGACTGCGAGCAGCGGCGCGAACACGCAGTTGCTCGGCGGCTTGGCGACGATCGAGCGGACGGCGAGCAATGCCGTTGTCTCCCACTACAACGTCCGTCCCGTCATCGACATCTTCGCAACGCCGCAGGGGCGTGATCTCGGGGGTGTCGCCGCAGACATCCGAAAGCTGATGCAGGAGACCGCCCACGAGGTTCCGAACGGCGGCGGCGTGACCCTGCGCGGTCAGGTCACGACAATGACGAGCGCCTACCAGCAGCTCTTCGTCGGTCTGGCGCTGGCCTTCGTGCTGATCTACCTGTTGATCGTCGTCAACTTCCAGTCCTGGCTCGATCCGTTCGTGATCGTCGTTGCCCTGCCGACCGCACTGGCCGGCATTGTCTGGATGCTGTTCGCGAGCAATACCACCCTTTCCGTTCCCGCGCTCACCGGGGCGATCATGTGCATGGGCGTCGCGACCGCCAACAGCATTCTGGTGATCAGCTTCGCGCGGGAACGCCTGGCGGACGGCGCTGACCCGATCACGGCCGCGATCGAGGCGGGCAGCACCCGTTTCCGGCCGGTGCTCATGACGGCGCTCGCGATGATCATCGGCATGGTGCCAATGGCGGTCGAGCCCAGCCAGAATGCGCCTCTCGGCCGCGCGGTGATCGGCGGCCTGCTCTTCGCCACCTGCGCGACCCTGTTCCTCGTGCCAACGATGTTCAGTATTGTGCACGCGCGCGATCGCAAGCCAGCGGAGGCGTTGCCCGCGAACCCCGATTCAACCGCAGCCTGATTCGATCGGAGCGCACCATGCCGTCAACGCCCCTCAAGTCGCTTCCGCCCCGGCAGCTGGTGCTGGTCGGGATCATTGCCCTGGTCGCGGCCGGCGCCATCGTCGCCAATGGGCTCATCGGCCGGTCCCGCAATCAGCAGGAGCTGGTCCAGTGGACGAATGCGCAGGCGGTCCCGACGGTCACGCTCGCCAAGCTCACGCGCGGCGATGCCGAACAGAAACTTATACTTCCCGGCGACATCCAGCCCTACGGCAGGGCGACGGTCTATTCGCGCGTAAACGGCTATCTAAAGAGCTGGAACACTGACATCGGGGCGCATGTGAAGGCGAATGAGGTGCTCGCCTCGATCGAGGCGCCGGACCTTGACCAGCAATTGGCCCAGGCGAGGGCCACCCTGGCGAGCGCCAAAGCCAACTACGACATCGCCTCGCTCACCGCAGGGCGCTACAGCACGCTCGTGGAGAAGCAGGCCATATCCCAGCAGAACGCGGATCAGTCAGCCGCCGACGCGCAGGCGAAGAAGGCGATCATGGATGCCGACGAGGCGTATGTGCGGCAGCTGGAGGCCATGGAATCCTTCAAGCAGATCGTCGCACCCTTCGACGGCATCGTCACCGAGCGCAACACC
>DATNMT010000155.1:0-13339 GCA_035602495.1 Bradyrhizobium sp. | reverse complement strand
CTTTCGACATCGACCTCGACCTTTGCGACGTCGAGATGGATCGAGAGTCTGCCCGCCGAGAACCCGCCATATCCCGCCTCGTCGAATGCGGTCCGCAGTTCGCGAACCACCTGGCGTAGTGAGGCGCGGGCTTTTTCCTCGTCCGACCGGCTCCACAACAGGCCCACCAGCCGTTCGCGGCTTTCATGTTTGGCGTCGGTCAAGGCGAGATAGCTGAGAACGGCCCTGGCTTTTTGGGTTCGCAGTTCGACCGGGCGGCCGCCGAACATGATCGAGGGACGTCCCACCAGCGAGACGGCAAGCCGCATGGCGCTGGCGGGCACCGTTGTGGCCTCGCTGGCAGCCAACGCTTGAACTCTGGCAACCTGTCGCATGCGGAGATTTCCGTACCGGGTCGCAGTTTCGGCAATTATATCAGGGCGACGCCGTCGGTATAGGCCGCACCCCCTCCGGTTCGCGCGATCATATCCGCCAACCGTGGCACAATAATCTCGGAAGGCAATGGCTGCAGGCCGGGCGCAATGACGCGGGCTGCCGGAACCCCGAACTGCGGGCGGGTCAAATCGAGGCCAAATGCCTCGATTCCAAGCTGCGCCAGACGGTCTACGATCAGCCGCAGCACGGCAGCCAGGTCGGTCGTGCCGATGGCCAGATGCTGCGAGCGCTTCGGCCGCGGCTGCAGCAGCAGACACCGGTCAGCGTTCAATATCGTCGCACGCCGCCGGTGGTTAAGATCCCGTGCATTGAGCGCGGCTTCGCCGCGCTCCCGCAGCTTCGCTTCGACCACCGCATGGGCCAGTTCGCCCTGGCACATTTCCAGAACGGCAGCGCAGGCCGCGGCCTTGAGTGTCGGCCGCGCGGCGAGGCCAATGGCTAAGCCAAAACCATCCGCCATGCAGGAGACCGCAGCGACGCAGGGCACGCCGATATCCGTCGTGATATCGAGCGGCCAGCTGCGCCGCGCCGACGCGCCCTGCCGCAGCTGCGCCAACAGGGTCTCGGCCATGATCCGAGCCTCATCCCCGGCCGGGATCGATTTGCCGCGGTTGCCGCCCTGCCACCAAAGACTGGCTGCGTCGCGTTCGATCAGTTCGAGCAGGCCGTGCAAGGCGGCAGCATCCCAGGATCTGCCGGCGGCCGATCCGGTAGAGAGCGGAAACGGCGGCCTGACCTGTTGCTGGGCCGATGGCCGGCGCAGGCAGAGGTCGGCCGGCAACAGGACCTCGCGGCCGTCGGTCAGCCGCCTGGCACGGTGCCATGAAAGGTCGGTATCGGGGCGCAGCCGGTGCGCCGCGAAGGCGGCGAGAAAATCCCGTGCCGATGGGCCAAGCCCGGCAGCCGGATCGGTTGCACCGGACGATTCCAGCACGTCATGTCCGGTCTGCAATTGGGAAAGATACTCGATACCCTCCCCGATACATCCCTGAAATGCCTCCTGCAGCGACAGGCCGACGCCGGAAACGCCGACGATAGGGCTGCCTGCCTGCAAGGGGTCGGCAAGGGCGGGATCGAATTCGGCTCCAAAGCCAACCAAACCGGGGGCGTCCGGTGCGGCAAGTTCGAAAACACGCGTAAATCGCGACGCCGCCTTGAGCAGACAGGCACGGTGGCGCGTCTGCGGACCAGGTTCGCCACCACCTGCACAAGATTCGGTTGCGGGCGCATAGCCCAGCGCCTCCAACAGAAGCCGGACATCGGGGTCACCGGTGGTTTCCGTGGCTGCGCCCATCAACCATGATGCCGCGCGCGCAAACAGGCCCGGTATCGGATCTAGCGCGCTGTTCACGGTGGCCTCACGCCTGCCGCGCACAATTACCGGACGAACGCATCTGCCGTCTTGCCTCGGAGGAATACATGCTCGCGAAATCCTTTGTCGTTGCCATGGCAGCCGATATTGCCCGGTCGGACTACGCAAAGCCAACCCTGATCCGCAGCCGCAGCCGCGAATGGCTGATCGCGTGCCGCTGGGGTCCCGACGGCGAATACCTCTCGATCGCAACGGCCGGCGCCATGCTGGATCCCCGCGGGCTGGCGGCGCCCGACGCCATTGCCCCGATCCACAGCCTGTTCGGCGTGCTGGTCGCGGAATCCGAAACCGAAGCCGCCAGCACGTTTTTGCTGGTGCGCCAGTTGCCCGGCCCGATCGAGCTTGCCGGCACTTTCTTTCCCGCCGACGGCTACGTGTTGCTGCAGCAACGCGAGACCATCAGCCTGGTCTCGAAAACCCGCTATTCACATAGTTGCGGCTGGCTGGACGGCAGAGAGATCCGCAAGGACGTTCCCGACCCCGCGCCGTCCTCGGCCGAGGCGATGTCATGGCACATCGAGGCGAAGCGCTGCAATTGGATCGGCGAATTCATTTCCGCGCCACTGCTGCAGGAAAGGCGGGCGATATTCGCGATCGGATGACCATCGCGAAATCCGACGCGCCTGCGACCCCCATCACACGAACAACATTCCGCCATCCAGCACGACGCTCTGGCCGGTCATCGACGCGGCTTCATCCGACGCCAGATAAACCGCCAGATTCGCCACCTCCTGGGGTGTCACCGGCCGGCGCAGAACAACCCGGTTCATGGCGCTCGCCTTGAAGTCTTCGAACCCCACGTTGTTCATGGCAGCGACCGTGCGCATCGCGTCCTCCAGCATCTGGGTATCGACAAATCCGGGACATATCGCGTTGACATTGACCCCCGACGCCCCAGCCTCCATCGCGACGCATCGCGTCAATCCAACCAGCGCATGTTTTGAGGTATTGTAGGCGGATTGATTGGCCGACGCCCACTTGCCCGCCGTGGAGGCGATGTTGACGATTTTTCCATATTTTCTTTGCTGCATTGCGGGCAGCACCGCCTGCATCAGATGCAGCGGGCCAAACAGATTGACCTGCAGCAATCGATTAAAATCTTCAGCGGAGGCATCCAGAAAGCGGTGTGCGATGTGGGCACCCGCCGCATTGACCAGGATTTCCACCTTGCCGAACTCGTTTTCGCAGCGCTTCACCGCGCCAAAGCAGGAGTCGCGGTCGGTCACATCGAACGGTTGAACAAGGGCGCGCGCCCCCTGCTCTTTGATTTGTAAAGCGGTATTCTCCAGCGCGGCGCGGCCGGTCGCAACCAGTGCTACCGCGCATCCCTGTCTGGCAAATTCCAGCGCGATGGCCTGGCCGATGCCCCTGCCTGCGCCGGTAACGATGGCGGTACGCCCGGCGAGGCGGCCAACGGGCGATTCAGTTCGGCGGGCTCGGTCACTCGTGCTGTCTTCCATTTTGCCAACGGCTCTTGAGAGTTGATCAGAAACGCAGCGCTTCGTGCGTCCCAAAACAAAACAATAACACGCGATCGGGACCTTGCGTCAAATGCTCGTGCTCGCTAGCGGCGCTACGCGAACAGCGCTGTTCACGGTGGCCTCACGCCTCCCAGCACAGTCTTGGCGAGCGGGGACGCCTGATGTCGCCTCGGAGGAATACATGCTCAGGAAATCCTTTGTCGTCGCCATGGCCGCCGATATTGCCCGGTCGGACTACGCAAAGCCAACACTCATCCGCGGCCGCAGCCGCGAGTGGCTGATCGCGTGCCGCTGGGGTCCCGACGGCGAATACCTCTCGATCGCGACGGCTGGCGCCATGCTGGATTCCCGGGGACTTGCGGCACCCGACGCGATCGCCCCCATCCACAGCCTGTTCGGCGTACTGGCCTCGGAATCCGAAACGGAGGGCGCCAGCACCTTCTTGCTGGTGCGCCAATTGCCCATCCCGATCGAGCTTGCCGGCACTTTCTTTCCGGCCGACGGATACGCCCTTTTGCAACAGCGCGAGACGATCAGCCTCATCTGCAAAACCCGTTATTCGCACAGTTGCGGTTGGCTCGATGGCCGAGAGGTGCGAAAGGACATTCCCGACCCGGCGCCGTCCTCGGCCGAAGCGATGGCATGGCATATCGAAGCGACACGACGAAATTGGATCGGCGAATTCATCCCTGAATCGGCATTACCCGCGAGACGCGCTATCCGCGCCGCCGGGTGACCGCACATCGCAATACGATCCGCGCCGCGTGCTTCGAAGCGCCGCACCGTGCTAGGCGAGCGTAGCCGAAGCCCTGCGGCGGCGCTGGCCGCGTTTTACGGGACCAGGATGCGCCATCGAAAGCCTCGTCTTGGGCGGTTGATAGGCAACGCTCTCGACCAGCCGGGCGATCGCTCGCCGCACGCGCGGATCCTTGGTTCGCGCAAACGCCTTGAGGACCCGCAATGCATCCGGTTCCGCAAGCAGGTGAAAGGGTGATTTCGAATCGGGAGATTTGTGCGGGGAAGGCTCGAACAGTTCCCCGATCGAGATGCCCAGGGCCGCGGCGATGCGCGATAACCGGCTGGCGCCTACCCGGTTGGCACCGCTTTCGTATTTCTGCACTTGCTGAAAGGCGACGCCGATCTTCTCGGCAAGGTCACTTTGGCTCAGGCCGCAATGCATACGAAAAATTCGTATCCTGGTTCCCACCATGACGTCGAGTGGGTCAGGCCCCTTGGCCAACATCACGACTCTCCGCAACCGCTTTTTGCCGGCAGATCCGGGCACAACTATAAGCGTTGCGTGAGCTAGTTTGCAATCCCCTTTACCGGATTATCCCGTCGCCCGGGAGTGCCCTGCGCAAGGATAAACCTGCCCTCCCGGTCGATCGTGGCGGTCATGCGGTGGGGGGGCGTAGCGGCAAGAAAATTCTGCAAAATCAATCGGCTCTCATCGGAGAGCCCAAATAGCCCGTGTATCAATTCGAAAAAACCCGGCTCCTCGCCGAGATACAGCAGTTCGAGAAGTTCCGCGCTCGTATAGCGTCCCAAGGCCGCGAACAGCCTTTCGGATTCGTCAATCGGATCGCTCTCGCCGGAGCGCTCGAATTTGTAGATTACCGCACTCATTGCTACCCCGATGACCCTGCAAATCGCCGCGCGCGGAGATTGCCCACGTCATCGTGAATACAGCGTGATCTCGGCAGGTCCGCCTCGGAAATCGCGGCGCTTTCAGCGCGGTACCACCGCGGTGGCCTCGATCTCGACCCGCGCCGCCTTTTCCACGAGCCGCACGACCTGGACCAGCGCCATCGCCGGATAATGCGCGCCGAGGATGTCGCGATAGACCTGCCCGAGCGTCTTCAGGTTCGCCAGATATTCTTCCATGTCGACGACATACCAGGTGAGCCGAACGAGGTGCTCGGGCCGCGCGCCGCCCTCGGCCAGAATCGCCGAGATATTGCTCAGGGTCTGGCTGACCTGGGCCACGAAGCCGGACGGCAAGTGGCCGTGATGATCCCAGCCGATCACGCCGCCGGTCACGACAATACGGCCGTCGGCGGCCATGCCGTTGGCGTATCCCTTCGGCGCCGGCCAGCCGCTCGGCTGCAGGATCTGCGCAGCCGCGGAAGGCTCGCCTTTCGTCATCGGCAGCACCGCAGCCGCGGGCCCTTTTGGCGTGCTCACGATCCTGTCTCCGTCACTTCAGCTGTATCATTCCGCCGCCATGCCCGGCGAGGCGGCGCCCGCCTGCGCGATTTGCCGCAGCGCAAACCGCTTCAGCTTGCCGGTCTCTGTCTTCGGCAATTGCGCCACGAATTCGATGGCGCGCGGATATTTGTAGGGCGCGATCTCTCGCTTGACGTGCTCCTGCAAATCGGTCGCCATCGCGGTGTCGGCCGCCATGCCGGATGCCAGCACCACATAGGCCTTGACGATCATGCCGCGCGCCTCGTCAGGCGCCCCGACCACGCCGCATTCGGCGACCGCCGGGTGCGTCAGCAGCGCGGCCTCGATCTCCGGGCCGGCGATGTTGTAACCGGACGAGACGATCATGTCGTCCGTTCGCGCCACGAAGGAGAAGCGGCCGTTCTCGTCGCGGACGAACGTATCGCCCGTCAGATTCCAGCCGTCGCGCGCATAGTTCGACTGCCTGGCATCGGCGAGATAGCGGCAGCCGGTCGGTCCGCGAACGGCAAGCTTGCCGGCCGTGCCCGGCGGCAATTCGTTCATGTCATCGTCGACGATCCTTGCCTCATAGCCGGTAACCGGGCGCCCGGTCTTTCCGGCGACCGCATCGTCGACCCGGTTGGTAATGAAGATATGCAGCAATTCGGTGGAGCCGATGCCGTCGAGAACGGTCTTGCCGGTCTTGCGGGTCCAGGCTTCAAACACCGGCGCCGGCAGGGTTTCACCGGCGGAAACCGCAAGGCGCAGCGAGGACAGGTCGGCGCCGTGGTCCATCGCGGCCATCATCGCCCGGTACGCAGTCGGTGAGGTGAAGCAGATCGTCGCCTTGTAGGTTTCGATGATCTTGACCATCTCGGGAGGTGCTGCGTTTTCCAACAGCGTCGCGGTGGCGCCGAACCGCAGCGGAAAGATCGCCAGCCCCCCGAGGCCGAAGGTAAAGGCCAGCGGCGGCGACCCCACGAACACATCGTCAGGCGTGACCTTGAGGACTTCGCGTGCATAGCCATCCGCGACGATCAGGAGATCGCGATGGAAGTGCATCGTCGCCTTCGGCTCGCCGGTGGTGCCCGAGGTAAATCCCAATAGCGCGACATCGTCCCGGCCGGTTTTGACCGCATCGAACCGGACCGGCTTGTTCAGCGCCACCCGGTCGAGCTCGGCGTCATGGTTCGAGGTGCCGTCGAAATTCACCACCTGCTTGAGAAATCGGCTGGTCTTGGCGCAGGCGACCAACTCGTCGGCGATGCGGCTATCGGTCAGCGCCAGCGCGATCTCCGCCTTGTCGACGATTTTCGTCAGTTCGCCGGCGCGCAGCATCGGCATGGTGTTGATGACGACCGCGCCAGCCTTGGTTGCCGCCAGCCAGGCGGCGACCAGCGCCGGATTGTTGCCCGACCGGATCAGGACGCGATTGCCCGGCTTGACGCCGTAATTCTCCACCAGCGCATGCGCCAGGCGGTTCGACCAGTCGGCCAGTTCCTTGTAGGTGCGCTGGCGGCCGTTGCCGATCAGCGCAATGTTGTCGCCAAGCCCCTTCTCGACGATCCGGTCGGTCAGCTCGACCGCGGCGTTGAGATATTCCGGATATTGAAACTCCGGCCGGTCGAGGCGCAATTCCGGCCATTCGTCGAACGGCGGCAAATTTCGCCGCGAAAAATCATCGACATGGCCCGACGGGCCAAGCGATGGACCATGACTTGAGATTCCACCCGACATTTCCATCGTCCCTCATTTTCGGGATGAAAGGTTTGAGATCCAATGTTTGAGGCCGTCCGGCAGCGCTCCAAGCCTAAACATTTTATACTTAAAGTAATTTGGCGCAAGTGCCCAATTCCAGGCCATCCAGCACTTTTTCAGGCGCCGGCGGGATCGGCTTGCGCACGTACTCACGAATCGAGCTCGATCGGCGCGGCTCGACCGATGTCCGCTATGCCTCTGATAGCGACCAAATTCTGTCGCGGGTCATTCCAGTTTGATGCCGATCTCGTCGATAACCGTTTTCCATTCGCGCGCTTGCTCCGCCAACGCTGTGGCAAACTCCTGTGCGGTTCCAATCCTTGCCTCCACGCCGACGGCCTCCAGGTTGGGGCGGACCTCTGCCGACCGGAGTCCTTCGTTTACCGCGCTGTTAAGCCGTTGGATGATCGTCACTGGCGTTCCTGCCGGAGCGAGCAACCCGAACAAGACTTCTGACGGGAAGCCAAAGATACCTACTTCGTTCATGGTTGGGGTCTGCGGCAGTTCCGGCCAGCGAACTTTGCTGGTCACGGCGAGCGCCTTCAGTTTTCCGTCTTTGAAGTGCGGTAGCAGGGTCGACTTGTTGTTGAATACCATCTCGATATGCCCGCCCAGCACGTCGGTAATGGCAGGCGCGCCGCCTTTGTAAGGCACGAACAGGATGTCGGTACCGGTTCTGATCTTGAAGAACTCGCCGGCAAAGTGAGTGTATATGCCGGGAGGGGCGCCGTACTTCAGCTTTCCGGGATTATCCTTCGCGTACTTGACAAGCTCCTGGAATGTGTCGGCGGGCACGCGGGGCGATACGGCCAGGGCCATGGAGTCGACGCAGATCGAAGCGATCGGGGCGAATGATGCGATCGGGTCGAAGCCGAGATCCTTATAGATAGCACCGGTGATCGCGTTGACGTTGGTCCCGCCGAGCAACAACGTGTAGCCATCCGGAGTCGCGGTGGCGACGACTTTCGCGCCAATCCTTCCGCCTGCCCCGGCGTGATTCTCGACAACGACGCCTTGGCCAAGTTTGGAGGAAAGAGATTGCGCAATTAGTCGAGCGGCAACATCGGTCGGTCCTCCGGCGGGGAAGGGAACGATGATTTTGATGGTTCTTTCCGGATATCCTTCAGCATGGCTCGCTTGGATAGACCCCGCCGCGAACAGGACCGTGAGCAGGGCGAGGAGCCAACCCGCTGCGCGCCTCGGACGGTGGTTCGCCCTCCGAGTTGCCGCAAAAGCGAGTCTGACGATGTTCTGCACCATTCTCGCCTCCTCGGCGCAAACCTCACGATCAACGCGCTGACCGGAACCGCAGAGAGTGAAACAAGCTAGCGCTCGTCCCGGACGGCGTCAAATTTCAGGATTGGGCTGAATCCTCGCGACCACTTATCAATCGCTCAAGGGCCGCTGGTGTCCGCGGTCCCTGATATTGGACTCGTGCGCAAGTTTAACTCAACGGCATCATGCATTAGCCGGCCGCCAGTTGCTTCAGACGCGCGACCATCAGCGAGTCCGGGTCGGCCAGCGGCGCAATCGCGGTGAAATGGTTGGCGCCTGCCACCACCCCGAATCGGGTCGCAAGGCCGGCCGCGCCCCAAGTGTCGACGATGGTCTTGCTTTGCCGAAAATATTCCGCGCTTTCGTGCTCGCCCACAAACGCATCGATACTCCCGCGCGCCGGCGCGGTCCACAACAACGGGCTCGCTGCCCTCGCTGCAGCTGGATCGAGACACAGCGCCCTGTTGATCGAGGTTTCGACCAGCGGCACCAGATCGAACAGGCCGGAGATGGCATAGGCCGCGACCACGAGATCGCGCGGCAGCGACGGATCGAATTGCGGCCAGTCGGTTGCCAGCATGCAGGCGGCGAGATGGCCGCCGGCGGAATGGCCGCTGATGACGAGCGGTCGGCCGAGTCGCGCCAGCTCGCGCGAGGCCGCGCGCATCTGCCAGATGATTTCGTCGACGGAAACATTGGGACAGAGGGCGTAGCTCGGGATCGCGACGCTGATGCCATGGGCATTCAGCCCGCCCGCCAGATGACTGAACGACGAGCCGTCGAACGCCTGCCAGTAGCCGCCGTGAATGAAGACGACGATCGGGCCGTCATTGTCGCCTGCGAAGAAATCGATCGTGTTGCGCGCGCCCGGACCGTAGGCGATCGCGCGCGGCGCGTGCCGCTCGCGATAGGCCGCCGCGTCCCTTGCCCAACCCGCCATGATCGCCGGGTTTTCCGGAACCCGCGCCCGGTTGTTGTATTCGACCTCGTAGTCGATCGCCGCAGCCAAGGCTTACATCGCCCGCTTTTGCGCGGATTTCTGCGCCGAGCCCTTGGTCTTGGCCAACAATCGCATCAATTCGCGGACATCCTTCGGGCCGAGATCGGAAAAGATGTCGGCGATCCAGGTCTCGTGCTCGGCGGCCATCTTGCGAAACTCGGCGCGGCCGATTTTGGTCAGCCGGATCACCTGCACGCGGCGGTCGGTGTCGGAGGTGCGCCGGTCGAGATGGCCGGACTCGACGAGCCGCTCGACCAGTCCGGTGACGTTGCCGTTACTGACCATCATCCGCTTCGAGACGTCCGACAGCGTCATGCCGTCCGGCACCTTGTCGAGCTGGGCCATCAGGTCGAAGCGCGGCAGCGTGACGTCGAAGCGCTCGCGCAGCCGGCTGCGCACCTCGCCCTCGATCAGGGTGGTGCAGGTCAGAAGCCTGAGCCACAATCTGAGCTCGTTGCCGTGATCTTCCGGCAGTTCGACGGCCTTGGTCTCGGAATCGAGGGTCATGATGCGGTCATACCTGCCTGGCGCGCTGCCGGTTGTTTTGACCTTCAAATAATTCAGGGATTGCCGCAAGTCAAAACGCCTGGCCGCGGCGGCGCCGCGCCGGTAATTTCACAAATTTCTTTAGGTTTCAAACAATTGGCGCGCAGCTTGCATGGCATCGCTGTGAAGGGTTCGTGACGGTACGCGGCTTTGCTTGCGGCGACAGCCTCCGTCAGAATAAGGTTGGGTCGAAAACTCGAATTGGGTCGGCGTTGGGGAGATCATCATGACGCAGCAGTTGAAATTGGCCGGGTTGGCGGTTCTCCTGAGCGTCGCTGCCAGTCAGGCGGTCGCGCAGGAAAAGCTGAAAATCGGCGTGATCGTCACGCTGTCGGGTCCGGCGGCCGCGCTCGGCCAGCAGGTCCGCGACGGTTTTGCGCTCGGCATCAAGGATCTCGGCGGCAAGATGGCGGGCCGCGATGTCGAGGTGGTGGCGGTCGATGACGAACTAAAGCCCGATGTCGCCGTGACGAAGGTGAAGGGCCTGCTCGAGCGCGACAAGGTCGATTTCGTGGTCGGGCCGATCTTCTCCAACGTGCTTCAGGCCATCCACAAGCCGGTGACGGATACAAAAACGTTCCTGATCAGCCCGAATGCCGGTCCGTCGAGCTACGCCGGCAAGAGCTGCAGCCCGTTCTTCTACGTGACCTCCTACCAGAACGACCAGGTGCACGAGATCCTCGGCAAGGTCGCGCAGGACCGCGGCTACAAGCGCGTCTATCTGATGGTTCCGAACTACCAGGCAGGCAAGGATTCGGCCGCCGGCTTCAAGCTCGACTACAAGGGCGAGATCGTCGAGGAGAGCTACGTGCCGCTGGGTACGCTGGATTTCCAGGTCGAACTCTCCAAGATCGCCTCGCTGAAGCCCGACGCGTTGTTCACTTTCATGCCGGGCGGCATGGGCGTCAGCCTGGTGAAGCAGTACAAGCAGGCCGGGCTCGCCGACCAGATTCCGGTGCTGTCGGCGTTCACTGTCGATGAATCGACGCTGCCGGCGCAGCAGGATGCCGCGGTCGGGATGTTCGGCGGCGCCGACTGGGCGCCCAATCTCGACAATCCCCAGAGCAAGAAATTCGTCGCCGCCTATGAGGCGGCCTACAACAGCGTGCCCGGCACCTATGCCATGCAGGCCTACGACGCGGCGCTATTGATCGACAGCGCCGTGAAAGCCGTGAAGGGCGATCTCTCCAACAAGGACGCGGTGGCGGCCGCCCTGAAGAAGGCCGACTTCACCTCGCTGCGCGGCGGCTTCAGGTTCAACACCAACGGCTACCCGATTCAGGATTTTTATCTGACCAAAGTGGCAAAACGCCCGGACGGCAAATTCCAGACCGAGATCGTGCAAAAGGTGTTCGAGAATTACGGCGACCGTTACGCCAAGGATTGCACGCCGGGCAACTAATATTCGGCGAAGTGAATGAGGGAAGGAAACCACAGATGAAGACCGAGGTCGCCGGCATCACCCGGGCCAACGAAGGCATGCAGGGCATTGCCTGGAATATTCTCGGCCAGACCTATGTGCCGAAGCATTGCACCGACCACAGCTTTTCCTGGCACGCCACGTTCCCGCCCGGAACCTTCGTGCCGCCGCATATTCATCCCGATCAGGACGAGTATCTCTACATCCTGGAAGGCCGGCTCGATTTCATGCTCGACGGCGCCGACGAATTCGCCACCGCCGGCGACACGGTGCGGCTGCCGATGGGCAAGCCGCACGGCATCTTCAACAAGTCACAGCAGCCAGCGAAAACGCTGTTCTGGGTATCTCCGACCCGCCGGCTTTATGACCTGTTCTGGGCCATTCACAACATGAGGCAGCAGAACCCCGACGACGTCATCAAACTCGCCGCCGAGCACAACATCCACTTCCTGCCGCCGCCGCCGGGATAGCGGCGTTAGCGCGAGACCACGCGCGCGGCAAAACCCGCCCGTGCGGCGTAGCCGCGCACGATCGCCTCGCGCGCTTCGTAGTTCAGGATGGCGTCGACATCGGTAAAGCCCTGCGGCGCGAGCTGCTCGACCGCGTCGATCACGCCTTCGGGGCCGCCGCGCCGGTTCGAGGCGACGATTTCGGCGGTCATCGGCAACCGCTTCTGCTCATAGGCGAAAAGCGCCTGGCGCGGATGCTCGGAACGCGCCAGCGAGTCCGCGAGGAACCGGGCGTCGAGGATCGCCTGCGATGCGCCGTTCGATCCCACCGGATACATCGGATGCGCGGCATCGCCGAGCAGCGTGACGCGTCCGCTCGACCAATACGGCAAGGGATCGCGGTCGCAGCAGGGATTTTCCCAGAACTCCGGCGTCGCATTGACCAGCGCCGTAAAATCGACCTGCGGAATCGAGAAGCCCGAAACATGGGGCATCATCTCCTCGCGCCGGCCGAGGTTCGACCAGTCCTCGCGGCGCGGCGGCGGCGCACTGCCGTCACTGATGCGGACCAGCACCGCCCAATTCGTCAGCCGGCTCGCCGGGCTCGACCCTTCCGCGATCGGGTAGACCACCGCCTTCGCGTTCAGACCGCCGGCGATGATCATCGATTGTCCGGTCAGGAACACCGGCCAATCGGTCGCGCCGCGCCACAGCATCAACCCATTCCAGCACGGCGGGCCTTCGTCCGGGAACAGCGTCTCGCGCACCTTGGAATGGATGCCGTCCGCGCCGATCAGGATATCACCGCGCACGGTCTGCACATGCGCGCCGCCGCGGTCGAAGAACCAGGCGGTGACCCCGCCTTCGTCCTGCGTGAACGAACCGAGCCGGCAACCGGTGCGGATGGCATCGGCGCCGAGCCGCTCGATCACCGCCTGATGAATGACGCCCTGCAGCCGGCCGCGGTGGATCGAGAATTGCGGCACGTCATGGCCGGCATCGAGCCCGCGCTTCTCGTGCCAGACCTGCTGGCCGTGGCGGGTCAGATAAAACAGCTCGTGGGTGCGGATCGCGACCTGATCGAGCCGGTCCAATAGCCCGAGGCCTGCGAGTTCGCGGATCGCATGCGGCAGCGTGTTGATGCCGACGCCGAGTTCGCGGATGGTGTCCGACTGCTCGAACAACTCGCAATCGATGCCGCGGGCCCGCAGCATCAATGCGGTGGTGAGACCTCCGATACCGCCGCCGACGATAATCGCCTTCATCGTCCAACTCCACGCAAACCCTTGACGCAACGGCCGTTAAACTCGCATGTCGGGTCACTCCGCGGCAAGCGGCTTTGTCGCCTCCGCCTTGAGCTCGGCCCGGGTCTTGGGCTTAGCCTTAATTTTGAGATCGTCGAAATCCTGCCGGTCGCGCACGCTGTTGCGGAAGATC
>DATNMT010000138.1:0-2444 GCA_035602495.1 Bradyrhizobium sp. | reverse complement strand
AGGCGTCGTCGCCGCGGACGTAGAGCTGATACATCCTTAATGCATCCGGCGCGGCCTCGGCGGTCTTCTCGAGGCCGGGCTCCGACACCGAGCTCAGCATATGGGCGGCGCCGAACCGGCCGGCCCCGCGCGCCACCGCCGCGCCGGCGCCGGGGTCGAACAGTTCGAGCGCGCCGACCGGGGCGATCACCACCGGCAGGCGCATCTTGCGGCCGAATTGTTCGACGGAGGCATCGACATGGGCGACGTTGCGCAGTACCCGCGGCCGGAACGCGATCTCGTCGAGCGCCATGCGGTTGCGGCGCATGGTGGTCTCGGTCTCGGCGGCGCCGACGATATAGTCCCAGGTGTTCTGGTTGAGGTTGGCGCGCGCCTTCCGCACCAGTTCGTGCAGGTTCTGGAACTCTTCGCCGCTGGCGCCGAGTTCAACGGCCTGCGGCGGGATGCGGGTCGCCTCGTTCATGTCGTCCTCCCGGGGGATGCTTGTCTGCTTCTCGTTAGGCCTTCGCCTACCGTGTCCCGGGCCTCTGCGCCATCCCGAAAATGACCATGGCTGGTATCGGCGGGCGCGGGGCTACCAGCCCTTGAGCAACAGCACTCGAAAATAAATACCGAATATCAGAAAATTGCTTGCCGGCACACCGTCGCCGATACCGACATGATCGACATCGATGGCGATGACGAAGACGTTAAGAAAACTAAATCCCTTTTTAATCGATCCTGCCGGCAAGGCGCACCACTTGCCGTGAACGGTCTGGCGGGCATGACACACCAAGGAGCGAAGCTATGATTACAAGGCGTTTTGTCCTCGCCGCATCAATGACGTTGTTCGTTGCAATGTCGGGACATGCTTATGCGGGTACAACAATTTCGGATGTGCGGTATTGGCCCAGTGAAGTCAGCGCGGCGGACCAGAATGCGGTCCCGCGATCCGAAAACGCCTTCGATTCAGCGCAGACGCCGCGAGCAATCGAAGCGATGGGGCCGTCCTATCGCGGCGGACCGAAGGTCAATGATTAACTGACATTGTGGTTGTGGAAAACCGGCGTCGCGCAACTCCGTCATCGCGACGCGAACGCTGCACCCCCGGACGAAATTCATTGAGTGGGCGGCTCGTTTCAGCACGTGATCGCATGGGCAAGCTGCAATGAGAGAGAACGAAAAGCGCTCGCTGCTAACCCGCCGGCAGATCGTTGCGTCCGGCGTTGCGATGGCCGGCACGATCCCCTTTCTGCCGCGGGCTGCTGCCGCGTCCGAAACCCGCACCGCTAAGCTTCGCCTGACTGCCGGCACCAGAACCCTCGCCGTCAACGGCAAACCGGCGCGAGTATTCGGCCTCATCGGACCGAACGGAAACCCCGGCATCACGCTCTCGCCCGGCCAGCGCTTTCACGTCGATCTTGTGAATCAGGCCGGCACATCCACCCTCATCCACTGGCACGGCCAGTTGCCGCCCTGGACGCAGGATGGCTTTCCCTGGCCGCAAACGCCGCCGATCCCGGCGGGTGACACCCAGTCCTATGATTATGCGCCGATCGCAGGCACGTACTGGATGCACTCGCATCAGGGCATGCAGGAACAGAGCCTGATGACCGCGCCGCTGATCGTGCGCAGCGCCGAGGACCTGCGCGCCGACCGTCAGGAAGTGGTGCTGATGCTGCATGATTTCAGCTTCCAAACGCCGGATGAGTTGTTCGCAGCACTGACCAAATCCAGCAGCAGTCAAAGCGCGATGCCGAGGAGCGGCATGGGAAAAGTCATGGATATGGACTCCGGGAGCATGAGCGCCATGAACTCGGGGGCAATGGGGGCCATGGACATGAGGCCCGGAGCGGCGATGGACCTGAACGACGTCGACTTCGACGCATTCCTCGCGAACGACCGCACGCTCGCCGATCCGGAGGTCATCCGCACCGAACGGGGCGGCCGGGTCAAGCTGCGTTTGATCAACGCCGCGTCCTCGACGCAGTTCTGGATCGATCTCGGTGTGCTCAGCGGCACCATCGTCGCCGTCGATGGCCATCCGGTCCGGCCGGTGCGCGGCAGCCGTCTCCCGCTCGCCATGGCACAGCGGCTTGACGTGCTGATCGATCTTCCTGGAAACGGTTCCTATCCAATCTTCGCGCAGGTCGAGGGCAAGCGGGCGCGCACGGGAATCGTTCTCGCAGCGTCCGGCGCGGCTGTGTCACGGCTCGCCGCGGAGGCCGGAGAAAATGCGCCGCCGGTCGATCTTTCGCTTGAACATCGCCTCGAAGCGATCACTCCCCTGGCGCCGCGCGCGCCCGACGTGACGCACCGCGTGATCCTCGCCGGCGCCATGGCCCCGTATGCCTGGTCGCTGAATGGCGAATACTGGCCCAACGTAAACCCGCTGATGATCGCCAAGGGCCAGCGCGTGGCAATCGAGATGGTGAACCGCTCGATGATGGCCCATCCGATGCACC
>DATNMT010000134.1:0-2743 GCA_035602495.1 Bradyrhizobium sp. | reverse complement strand
CTATCTCGATGGCGGCGGTGTCGGCTGCGTCAACGAGGACGAGCGGCCGACCGACCGGCGCAAGATCTATCATCATCTGACGTTCTATGGATTTCTGCTCTGCTTCGCCGCCACCTGCGTGGCGACGCTCTATCACTATCTGCTGGCGCGCGAGGCGCCGTATCCGTTTTGGGACCTGCCGGTGGTGCTCGGCACGCTGGGCGGCATCGGGCTTCTGGTCGGGCCTGCCGGATTGCTGTTCGAGAAATCCAGGCGCGATCCGGTGCTGGTCGACGAGAAGCGGACCGGGATGGACGTGGCGTTCACTCTGATGCTGTTTCTGACCAGTTTGACGGGTATCGCGCTGCTGCTGCTGCGCGAGACGTCGGCGATGGGGTCGCTGCTGGCGCTGCATCTCGGCGTGGTGTTTTCGCTGTTCATCACCATGCCCTACGGCAAGTTCGTGCACGGCCTTTACCGCTTTGTGGCGCTGGTGCGCTACGCCAGGGAGCGACGGATGATGGCGGGTGGAGCGTCGGTGCCGGAGTAGCATCCACCCCGTCATTCCGGGGCGCGCGTTTGCGCGAACCCGGAATCTCGAGATTCCGGGTTCGATGCTTCGCATCGCCCCGGAATGACGGTGCAAATCACAGATCCACCACCACGTAATCGCTTTCCACCGCGACCTTGATGGTCTCCGCGACATACGGCCCCTTCACCACGCTTGAACCCGGCTCGACGTTGACGGGATAGGCGCGGGCGCGGAAGCGCTTGGGGTCGCAGTAGGACTGGCCGGTGCGGATGTCGAATTCCCAGCCATGCCAGGGACAGCGGATGACCTCGCCGAGTTTTGTATACTCGATCTCGCCCGGGTCGGACGACTGCGCGAGCCCGATCAGCGGGCCTTCGCACAAGGCCGCGCCCTGATGCGGGCAGCGGTTCAGCAGGCCGAAGAATTCGCCGTTGATGTTGAACACCGCGATCGGGCGCTCGCCGATGGTGAGAAATTTCCGGGTGCCCGGCGGCAACTCATCCACCGGGGCAATGACGTGACGGACCATCAAGCGAGACCGTAGAGCTTCAGCGCGTTGTGCAGATAAAACGCCTCGCGGTTGGCGTCGCTGACGCCGGCAGGCAGCACCCGCGACGGATCGTCGTAATCCCAGTGCGGATAATCGGTCGCGAACAAGAGCTTGTCCCAGCCGACCCAGTCGATCACGTCGAACAGATGATCGCGCCTCTCCGGGTCTTCCATCGGCTGCGTGGTCCACCAGATGTGCTCGCGGATATATTCCGACGGCGGGCGCTTGACATGCGGCACCTCGCTTTTCAGCCGCTGCCAGGTCTTGTCGAGCCGCCACGCCAGCGACGGCGCCCAGCCGAAGCCGGCCTCGATCATGATCATCTTCAGCGTCGGATGGCGCTCGAACACACCCTCCAGCACCAGGCTCGCCAGCGCGGTCTGCTGGCACTGCGAATGTCCCACCATCTCCTCGATGTAATAGCTCGGCCAGCCCGAGGCCGTGATCGGATTGCCGCCAAAGCCGAAGGCGTGGACGCCGACCGGAAGCCCGGCCTCTTCGGCCGCCTCGTAGATCGGCCAGTAGCGGCGCTGCCCCAGCGGCTCGACATTGCGGCTGAGCAGCAGCACCTGGACGAAATTCTTGTCGCCGGCGCGCTTGCGGATTTCGGCGGCCGCCGTCGGGCCGTCCTCGTTGGCGACCACGACCGAGCCCTTCAGGCGGCTGTCCTGGCCGGTCCATTTGTCGATCTGCCAGTCGTTGATCGCCGAGCAGATCGCCGCGGCCAGATCGTGGTTGCGGATGCCCTGTCCGCTGTTGAGCGGATTGAGCACGCCGAGCGCGACATGGTTCGGATCGAGATGCTGCTTTTGCATGAACGATAGCGACGAGCCCTGCGGACCGCCTTCCGGCGGATAGGCATCGCGGCGCGACGCATTGGGCTGGGCCTTCGGATAGGGCGGGCCTTCCATCATGCCCTGATAGGGATGCTTGCCGTAGGTCTCGAGATGCGCGTGCCAGCGTTTGGCGAGATAGGGATACAACTCCGTCCGCGTCGCGCGTGCCGGATGGATATCGCAATCGGCAATCGCGGTTTTCACGCCGGATGATAACGCCTTGTCGGGACGCTCGCGGAACTGGACGTTCATGGCGTGGTCTCCTTCAGCGCCGGTTGGTTCAGGCGGCCGTACGTCGCAAGCGGATTTTCGATCATGATCTTGCGGACAAGATCGGACGAGATGCCCTCGGGCAGCGCTTGGTCGCCCTCGAATTGCCAATGCGGATAATCGGTCGAGAATAGGAGCAATTCGTCCGACTGCATATGGTCAAACAGCCGATTTAAGGTGGCGGGGTCCGGCGGCGCGTCGATCGGCTGCAGCGAAAAGCGGATGTTGCTGCGCACAATCTCCAGCGGCGCGCGGTCCACCCACGGCGTTTCCATGCGGATGCCGCGCCAGAACTTGTGCAGCCGCCACAGGAACGGCGGCAGCCAGGTGAAGCCACTTTCCAGCATCACCATTTTCAGGTTCGGATGCCGCGCGAACACGCCTTCGACGATCAGGCTCGTGAGCTGGGTCTGGAACGCCTGCGCCTGGGCGACGTAATCCTCGATGTGATAGGAACCCCAGCCGACCGAGGTCGGCGGGTTGTGATAATTGCTCCCCGCGTGGATGCCGATCGGCAGCCCCAACCGCTCGGCGGCGGCATAGATCGGCCAGTAGGCGCGCTTGCCCAAGGGCATG
>DATNMT010000122.1:0-5049 GCA_035602495.1 Bradyrhizobium sp. | reverse complement strand
GGCAGATTGCACTGCTTCAAAAGTTTCGGGCCGTCCTTGGCCGAATGCTCCATCACCACCACGACGCGCTTGACGCCGGCGACCAGATCCATCGCGCCGCCCATGCCCTTGACCATCTTGCCGGGGATCATCCAGTTGGCGAGATCGCCGTTCTGCGCCACCTGCATCGCGCCGAGAATGGATAAATCGATATGCCCGCCGCGCACCATGCCGAAGGATTCGGCCGAGGAGAAATAGCTGGTCGACGGCAATTCGCTCACGGTCTGCTTGCCGGCGTTGATCAGGTCGGCGTCTTCCTCGCCCTCATAGGGAAACGGTCCCATGCCGAG
This sequence comes from Bradyrhizobium sp., assembly GCA_035602495.1. GTDB lineage: Bacteria > Pseudomonadota > Alphaproteobacteria > Rhizobiales > Xanthobacteraceae > Bradyrhizobium. Next base: position 4,720 of record DATNMT010000122.1, on the reverse strand, counting down.
CATGCCGTTCTCGCTCTGCAGGTTCACATCGATGCCATCGGGGATATAATTCGACACCAGGGTCGGAATGCCGATGCCGAGATTGACGTAATAGCCGTCGCGCAGCTCCTTGGCGGCGCGCGCCGCCATCTGTTCGCGGGTCCAGGCCATCAGACTTATACTCCCGTTGCCGCCGCCGGCGCTTTAGCGGGGCGCGGGCGGGTGTTGCGGAACTCGATGCGCTTGTTGCCCGAGCCGACCTCGATCATGCGCTTGACGAAAATGCCGGGCGTATGAATGTGGTCTGGATTGATTTCGCCGGCGGGAACGAGGTGCTCGACCTCGGCCACGGTGATCTTCGCAGCGGTCGCCATCATCGGATTGAAATTGCGCGCGGTCTTGCGGTAGACGAGGTTCCCCGCGGTGTCGCCCTTCCAGGCGTGGACGATGGCCAAATCGGCGAACAGGCCGCGCTCCATGATGTATTTCTCGCCGTCGAAAATCTTTTCTTCCTTGCCCTCGGCGATCAGCGTGCCGACCCCGGTCCTGGTGTAGAAGGCGGGAATCCCCGCCCCGCCGGCGCGGATGCGCTCGGCCAGCGTGCCCTGCGGATTGAATTCGAGTTCCAGTTCGCCCGCGAGGTATTGCTGCGCGAACAGCTTGTTCTCGCCGACATAGGACGAGATCATCTTCCTGATCTGGTGGGTTTCCAGGAGCCGGCTGAGCCCGATGCCGTCGACGCCGGCATTGTTGGAAATCACGGTGAGGTTTTTCACCCCGGAATCGCGGATCGCGTCGGACAAGGTCTCGGCGATGCCGCACAGGCCGAACCCGCCGGACATGATCACGATGCCGTCCTTGAGGATGCCGTCGAGGGCCGATTTGGCGTCGGGGTAGACTTTGTTCATGAAAAGCGACCTGGATGGAGGAAAGCCGCGGATGGCGAGCTGGAATTGAGGATTAGTAGGCGAATTCTTCGCAGTGCGTCAATGACGGGCCTTTTCGCAAAAAGTCGTCATGCCCGGGCTTGTCCCGGGCATCCACGTTCTTTGCCGCAACCAGGCAAGAAAGGCGTGGATGGCCGGGTCAAGCCCGGGCATGACGAGAAACCATCACCTTCGGCTCGCGCCCATACGCCCCAGACCACCCCAAGCGGCCTTGAAAGGGTCAAGAAAACCGCTCAAGTTGCCGCCGTTGGCAAGGGCGCAGCCCTGCCCGCCCCTTTCAACAGCAGGCACGACAAAACCCGATCAGGATATGTCATTGACGATGGCCCAAGGAATGAAGCGCCAGGGGACGCCGATTGCGGCGTTGCTGGGCGTGGTGTTGGTCGCCCTGGTCGCGACCTCCTGGTTCATCAACCGGGATGCGCTGCGCCAGGCGGTCGAGGCGCAGATCCGCGCCGTCACCGGGCTCGATCTCGTCATCAAGGGCGCCATCGACGTCTCGGTATTCCCCGGCAGCTACGTCTCCTTCCATGACGTCGGGCTGAAGGGCCAGGGCACCTCCGACCCCGCGCTTTCCGTCGACGTGCTGACCGCGAACCTGCACCTGCTGCCGCTGCTCTTGCAGCGGTTCGAGATCGCCGACGTGATGATGCTGCGGCCGCAGATCCATGTCGTCCGCAGCGCCGACGGCGAGAGCAACTGGACGCCGTTCATCGACACCATCGTCCGCGCCATGAAGCCCGGCGCCGACAACCAGCTGTCGTTCTCGGAAATCCGCATCCAGGACGGCAAGCTCGGTTATGAGGACGCCGTCAACCACGCCTCGGAAACGCTCGGCGACATTAATTTGTCGCTGGCCTGGCCGTCGATCTCGCGTTCGTTTGCCGCCACCGGGCAATTCGACTGGCGCGGCGAGCGCGTCGACGGCTCGATCTCGGTCAGCGATTTTGTCGCAGCCCTCACCGGCGACCGAAGCGGCCTGAAAGCCCGCCTCGCCAGCGCGCCGCTCAAACTGGCGTTCGACGGCACGGTGGCCGACCGCACCAGCATGATGATGGAGGGCACGCTGACCATCGACAGCCCGTCGCTGCGCAGCGCCTTGAGCTGGACCGGCCGGGAGCCGCCGGGCTCGGGTGGTTTTGGGCGTTTTGCGCTGAAGGCGCGCGCCAATCTGGTCGGTCCCTCGATCGCGCTCACCAATGTCAACGTCGAGCTTGACGACAACGTCGCCGAGGGCGTGATGACCTATGCCAATAACGGAAGGCAGACGCTGCAGGCGACGCTTGCCGCCGGCAATCTCGACTTCACGCCCTATATCTCGACCTTCCGCCTGCTGGCGAGCGGCGCGCGCGACTGGAACCGGCAGCTGTTCGACCTGCACGCGCTGTCATCGACCGATCTCGACATGCGGCTGTCGGCGGCACAGGTGACGGTCGGCCGGACGAGCCTCGGCCGCACCGCGCTAGGCGCCAATCTGCGCGGCGGCGCGCTGGCGCTCTCGGTCGGCGAGGCGCAGATGTATGGCGGCATCGCGCGCGGCTCGTTCGGCGTCGCGCGTTCGGATGCGGCCGCCGACGTCAAGGCCCAGTTCCAGTTCACCGACGTCGATTTGCAGGCGATGGCCAGCGAATTGTTCGGGGTGACGAAACTTTCCGGCCGCGGCAATCTCAACGTCTCGCTGGTGGCCTCGGGCTCGAGCCCGTTCGGGCTGGTGCAATCGCTCAACGGCAGCGCCAGCCTGACCGGCCATGACGGCGCGATCTCCGGCTTCAACGCCGAGCAGCTGTTGAGGCGGCTGGAGCGGCGGCCATTGTCCGGCGCCGGCAATTTCCGCTCCGGCTCCACGCCGTTCGACACCATGACGGTATCACTGAAATTTTCCGACGGCATCGCCACCGCCGAGGACGTCCACGCCGAGGGCCCCGCCACGCATCTCACCGTGACCGGCACCGCCTCGGTGCCGACCCGCGAATACGACCTCAAGGGCGTCGCCAGCCTGAACGCGCCGGCCGGCGGCGCGCCCGGCTTCGACCTGCCGTTCGTGATCCAGGGCCCGTGGGACGATCCCCTGATCTTCCCCGACCCGGAAATCCTCATCAAACGCTCGCCGGCGTCGGCGCCGCTGCTCGAAGCGGTGAAGGATCGCAAGACGCGCGACGCGGTGCGCTCGGTGATCGAGCGGTTTACCGGCGGCGTGAAGCCGGCAACAGTGCCGGATGCGGCGGAGGCGGCGCCGGCCGCGGTGGGGGCGGCGAAGTAGCGGTCACGGTTCGCGCGCGGAGGGCCGATGGAAGCACCTTCAGATCTGAATGCGTGGAAGCGCGATCTGAAGGAGAAGACGCGCGTGCGCGTCGCTTTCCTGTTCCTGTTGGTATTTCTGGCCGCCGGTTCGGCCGGAGTCTATTACACGGCCAAACTGACAAGACTGCAGGACAGTCTTGCCGCGGGTGAAAGCCGGTCGGCGTTGCAAGGCGTCGCCGATGCCAAGCAGTTGGACGAGGCGCTCAAGCAACACCCCTCCAATAAATTCCTGCAGATGATCGCGATGGCGACCAGGGCCGCGAATGAAACCGACGCGGCCTTCGACAGGGCGTCGAGCGAGATCGAGCCGCCGGCGATTGGAAAGAATATCAACCTGGGCACCGCGAGCCGCAGCGACCTCGAGGCGCTGCGCCGCGATTTGAATTCGGCGGCAGCCAACGCCCCAACCCTGATGCCGCGCTACGCCGCCCTCCTCAAGACCGAGCGCGACAAGGTTGAGAAACAAGCGCTCGCGCTGCATGTGGAAAAAGACGCCGTCGGCCGTCTCCTGGACAGCGTCGACCAGCGGCACGCGCAACTGACGGCCCTGACCGCAAAACTGTTGCCGGCGCGCGCCGAATATTACCGCGCCTACGAAAATTACGTCGCGGTGCTGGCAAAGGAATTCGGCGCCTACCAGGTCGTCAACGGCCAGTTCATATTCCAGCTTCAGGGCACCGTGGACCGCTACAATTCCGCCGCCCACGCCATGGTCGTTGCCGCCAGGCGCGTCGCGGATTTGCAGGAAGAGAGAAAGGGGCTTGCAAAATCGCAGCCGGATGGATGGGAGAAGATCGTCAGCGGGAAGTGACGGGACGTGGGCGGCAAAATGCAGCTCGCGCGAAAGTTCCGCGTGTATCCGCTAAACAACGTGGAGAAATCCGTCCGCGTAAATTCGTAACTTGGTTTCGACGCGCGATTCGGTCAGATTCGATTTCAGTTCATTGCGCGCGCTCGATGCATGTTCCCTCGATGGAACCGGCTTATTCGAGTCCGGAACGAGGGGGCCGAAAATGTTGTTACGCATGGGATGCGTCGTCGCCGTGTGCCTTGGGCTGGCGCCATCGGCGGAAGCCGCCGGGCGCTCCGGACTGGTTCACCGCGCCTCCTGTTCGGTCGTGCGGTTCTACGTCGCCAGATTCTCGGCATCCGCCGCCGAGACGTGGGCGCGAAGCCACGGCGCCACCGACGCCGAGATCGAGGCGGCACGGCAATGTCTCAAGGGCGCGCCAGCCGAACACGCGCAGCCGGCGCATTGGACGGCGTGGTGATCCGGCGGCGCTCGGGCGGCGAACAGGCCTGAGCTTGCTAAGGTAAGTTCACGATCGATCTTCGCATCAAGTATGCCGGGACGGAAAACGACGTGTTCTCACGCCGCGCCCGACGCCTGACCCGCTTCAAGCGGGGGGAAGTTCGCAAGATGAAGCGGCACTTTGCGAAGCGGCTCGGCCGAGCCGGCCACGTGGCGCTGTTGAAGGAAGAAGTTCGTGGAG
>DATNMT010000121.1:0-4092 GCA_035602495.1 Bradyrhizobium sp. | reverse complement strand
AAATTGATGTCGGAAAAGCGGCCCGACATCCAGTGGGTCGACGAACAGTGGCCGCCGTTCGGCAAGATCGATGCCGGCCCGGTGGTGCAGGCGCTCGCCGCCGCCAATCCGGAAGCCATCCTCAACGTCACCTTCGGCGCCGATCTCGTGAAGTTCGTACGCGAAGGCAATACCCGCGGCCTGTTCAAGGATCGCGCGGTGGTGTCCTTCCTGACCGGTGAACCCGAATATCTCGATCCGCTGAAGGAAGAAACGCCCGAAGGGTGGATCGTCACCGGCTATCCCTGGTACAGCATCAAGACGCCCGAGCATGACGCGTTCCTGAAGGCGTATCAGGCGAAGTATAACGATTATCCGAGGCTCGGCTCGATCGTCGGCTACGAGACCATCAAGGCCGCCGCCGCCATTCTTGCAAAGGCCAACTCCGACGATCCGGAGAAGCTGATCGCGGCAACCGAAGGTCTGTCGGTGGGCTCGCCGTTCGGCGAGATCACCTTCCGCAAGATCGACCACCAGTCGACCCTGGGCGCCTTCACCGGCAAGACCGCGCTGAAGGACGGCAAGGGCATCATGGTGGATTCCGTCTATCGCAAGGGCTCCGACTATCTGCCGAGCGATGGCGAAGTGGAGAAGATGCGCCCGAAAGAGTGAGGCGTCAGGTTACTTCCCCTCTCCCCGTCCTTCACGGGGAGAGGGTTGGGGCCCGTCCGCCGAAGCTCGCGGCGTAGGCGGGTGAGGGGCTCTGTCCGCGAGTTCGACTCGCGGTGAGTCCCCCTCACCCGGCGCTACGCGCCGACCTCTCCCCGCAAGCGGGGCGAGGTGAAAGGAAGACCTCATCCTGAGGAGCCCTCCGTAGCCCACAGGGCGAAGGCGGGCGTCTCGAAGGATGAAGCGACTGCACTGAAAAGCGCGCAAGCGCGGAACCGCCAATGGCCTTCTACTTCGTTCAGTTCCTGACCGGCCTTGCCAGCGCGGCGTCGCTGTTTCTGGTCGCCTCAGGGCTGTCGATCATCTTCGGCGTGACGCGCATCGTCAATTTTGCCCACGGCGCATTCTACATGCTCGGCGCCTATGTTGCGTTCACGCTGACCGAACGCTTTTCCGGCGCGATCGGGTTTTGGGGCGGTATTGTCGCTGCCGGGCTGATCGTCGCAGCCGTCGGCGTGCTGGTCGAGATGGTGTTGCTGCGGCGGATTTATCATGCGCCCGAACTGTTTCAGCTGCTGGCCACTTTCGGCCTGACCCTGATGGTCGAAGACCTCGTGGTCCTGATCTGGGGCCCAAGCGACCTGCTAGGCCGGCGTGCTCCCGGATTCAAGGGCGCGCTTGATTTCTTCGGCCAGAACATTCCGACCTACGATCTTTTTCTGATCGGGCTAAGTCCGGTCGTGCTCGCCATGCTGTGGCTGATGTTCCAGCGCACCCGCTGGGGCGTTCTGGTGCGCGCGGCGACCCAGGATCGCGACATGGTGGCGGCGCTCGGCGTCAATCAGAAATGGCTGTTCACCAGCGTGTTCGCTCTCGGGGTCTTTCTCGCGGCGCTCGGCGGCGCGCTGCAGATCCCGCGCGACGCGGTGCATCACGCCATGGACCTGCGCATCATCGTCGACGTGTTCGTGGTGGTGGTGATCGGCGGTCTCGGCAGCATCATCGGCGCCTTTGTCGCAGCCGTGCTGGTGTCGGAGCTCAATGCGTTCGGCATCCTGATCTTTCCGAAGATTTCCATCATCCTGGTGTTCCTGGTGATGGCCGCGGTGCTGATCGTGCGGCCATGGGGCCTGTTCGGCAGGCCGGAAGCTGCCGCACGGCGCACGCCGGGACTGACCGTCAATCCCTGGCGGCCGCTGAGGTCGAGCGGGCGCATGGCCGCAATCGCAGCGCTAATGCTGGCCGCGGCGTTGCCGCTGGTCGGCGGCAATTACGCTCTCACCGTCGGTTCCGAGATTGCGATCTTCGTGATCTTCGCCGCGAGCCTGCATTTCCTGATGTCGGTCGGCGGGCTCGCCTCGTTTGGCCATGCTGCCTATTTCGGGCTCGGCGCCTATGGCGTGGCGTTGCTCGCCAAACTCGCCGGGCTGCCGATGATCGTTTGCCTCTTGCTCGGACCGCTGCTGGGACTTGCCGGCGCGGCCGTGTTCGGGTTCTTTGCGGTGCAATTGTCCGGCGTCTACTTCGCGATGCTGACATTGGCGTTCGCGCAGATCGTCTGGTCGATTGCGTTTCAGTGGGTCGAGGTGACCGGCGGCGACAACGGCATTTTGGGAGTCTGGCCCGAGCCATGGGCGGCTAGCCCTTCGCATTTCTACTGGCTTTCGCTCGGCATGGCCGCGCTCGCGGTCGCATCACTTCGCGTCATCGTCTTCTCGCCCTTCGGTTTTGCCTTGCGCGCGACGCGCGACTCGCCGCTGCGTAGCGAGGCGGTCGGCATTGACGGCAAGCGCATCCAGTGGACCGCCTTCGTGATCGCCGGCACGGTTGCAGGCATCGCCGGCGCGTTGTTCGCCTACCTCAAGGGCAGCGTCTTTCCCGACAGCCTCGGCATCTCGCTTTCGGTCGATGCGCTGGTCATGGTGCTGCTCGGCGGGGTCGAGACAGTGTCCGGCGCCGTGGTCGGCGCCATCGTCTACAAGGCGCTCTCGATCTGGCTGGTGAGCCAAACCGATTTGTCCAAACTGGTGCTCGGTGGATTCATCATCCTGATCGTGGTCGCCTTCCCGAAAGGCATTGTCGGCACGCTGGCGACGATCCGCAACCGCCGCCGGTCGCCGTTGCAGAAGCCCGTCCTCCTCGCCTCCGGGATCGAGACCGCCGAATGAGCATGGCGCCCACATTGCTGTCGGTCGAAGCCTTGAGCAAATCCTATGGCGGCGTCCATGCGGTGCGCGGTGTGTCATTTTCGCTGAAAGCCGGTGAGATCCTGGCGCTGATCGGTCCGAACGGCGCCGGAAAAAGCACCTGCTTCGACATGCTCAACGGTCAGACGATGCCGAGTGCGGGCCGGATCAACCTGCTCGGCGAGGACACCACAGGCAAGCGGCCGCGCGCGATCTGGCGGCTCGGCGTCGGCCGCACCTTCCAGATCACCGCGACATTCCCGACCATGACGGTGCGCGAGAATATCCAGGTTGCGCTGGTGTCGTATGGCCGGCAGTTGTTCAATCTGTGGGCCTCGACGCCAAAGTTCGCCCAAGACGAAGCCAACCGCCTGTTGGAACTCGTCGGCATGGGCGGCTATGCGGAACGCCCTTGCGGCGAACTCGCCTATGGCGATCTCAAGCGGCTGGAGCTTGCCATTGCGCTTGCCAACCAACCGAAACTGCTCCTGATGGACGAGCCGACCGCCGGCATGGCGCCGCGCGAGCGGATCGAACTGATGCGGCTCACCGCCGGCATTGCCCGCGAAAGGTCGATCGGTGTCCTCTTTACCGAGCACGACATGGACGTGGTATTCGAGCATGCCGACCGCATCCTGGTGCTCAATCGTGGCACGTTGATTGCGGAAGGCTCGCCCGAAGAAGTCCGGCGTAACCCCGAGGTGCGCGCCATCTATCTCGGCGAGGGACTGGTTTACGACGCCCGACATCGTGAGGGGGCGCCCTCATGAAGCTCTCGGTCGAGGGGCTCAACAGCCATTACGGCCCCGCGCACATCCTGTTCGACATCGCGCTCGAGGTCGGCGAGGGCGAAGTGGTGGCGCTGTTGGGGCGCAACGGCGCCGGAAAGTCCACAACCTTCCGCTCCATCGTCGGCCTGGTCGCGCAGCGCACCGGCCGGATCGTGTTCGAGGGCGCGGATGTCTCGGATCAGCCGACCCATGCGATCGTGCGCGGCGGCCTCGGCTATGTGCCGGAGGAGCGGCGCATCTTCACCGATTTGACGGTCGACGAGAACCTGGAAGTGGGCCGCCAGCCGGTCAGGCCAAACGCGCCGCACTGGACCCGGGAAAAACTGTTCACGCTGTTTCCGAACCTCGGCGAGATGCGCGGCCGCCAGGGCGGACGCATGAGCGGCGGCGAGCAGCAGATGCTGACGATCGCGCGAACCCTGATGGGAAATCCATCGCTGGTGCTGCTCGACGAACCCTCGGAGGGG
>DATNMT010000099.1:0-15682 GCA_035602495.1 Bradyrhizobium sp. | reverse complement strand
TTGCCGATCACCGCGATGACCTCGTCGGCGCCGAACTTGTTGGCCGCGATCAACCCTTCGAGGCCGCTCGCATCCTGAACAGTCTTCAGCTCGACCTTCGCAACTTCAATCGCCATTCGCCGTGAACTCCCTTATCCGTCTCTTCTTGGGTTTCATCGCATTCGCGGCCGGTGTTCGCCGCGCAGCATCTTTTCATAGCCTTCGCCACGGTCAATCATCGGCGGCTGAGTTATTCGCGCCTTTGCGATATCGGCCCGGCGCCGCTTTGTCATGGCGTCATCGATCATGGGCTGGCCAGCGGCGTCGGCGTCCTTGAACACCACGCCATAGTCGGCCGACGCGCTGGCGAGCGACACCCTGCCCTCGATCACGTCGCGCAACACCAGCTCCAGTTCGCGCCGTAGCGGATCGCCCCAGCCGCCGCCGCCGGTCGTCACCACGCGCACCACCTGCCCCTTCAGCACCGGCTCGCCGTCGACAAGGCCGCCAAGGTCAATACCCTCGCCCTCGGCATCGACGGTAACGCAGAACGGCTGACCGGCCTTGCCGCCGTTCAGACCGTAGCAACCGAGCCGAACCCGGTCGGCGGTGACGATGGTGCGGCAATCGACCAGGGCGCGATAGTGCTTTTCGTAGCCCTGCCCGCCGCGGCGCAGACCGGCGCCGCCGGAATCGGTGCGCAGCGCGAGTTTCTCGACCAGCAGCGGAAACCGCGTCTCGGTGAACTCGGCCGGCTGGTTACGCGAGTCCGGCACGATATGGATCGCGTCATTGCCGTCGGCGTAATAACGGCCGCCCGAGCCGCCACCGAGCACCTCGCGCGACAGGAACGGTTTTCCTTCGAGATCGGTGCCGAAAAAGCCCGTGTAGCGGATGGTCTCCTGATCCGCCGGCATGCGGCCATCGACCGCCTGCGCGACCACGCCGGCCAACAGGCCCAGACATCGAAGCAGCACGAACGACCGCGCGTTGGTGGCGGCCGGCCATTCCGGCGTGATCAGCGTGCCCTTGGGTGGAAAGATCACCTCGAACACGTCGCAGACGCCTTCGTTGACGTGGATTTCCGCGGCGCGTTCCGGCGTATCGGCAAGGTTGCGAAGGATGGGCGCGATCCATTTGACCAGGAAGGCGCCGTCGGCATAGTCCGCCGGCCAGTTGATCGGGCCGGTCGATTGCGGATCGGTGCCATTGAAGTCGAGCGTGATCTTGCCGCCCTTCTTGGTCATCTTCAGCGCGATCTTGTGCAACTTCGGATCGGTGATGCCGTCGTGCTCGACGTAATCTTCCCAGGCATATTCGCCGTCGGCGATTTTTGCGAGCAACTCGTTGCGATAGATATCGCGGCATTTCTCCAGGATGGCCTGAAAACAGGCTTCGACCTGTTCCCTGCCGAAACGTTCGAACAGCCCGGCCATCCGCCGCGCGCCCATCAGGCAGGCCTGAATCTCGCTGTCGAGATCGGCCAACAGCATTTCGGGCACGCGGGTGTTGCGGCGGACGATGGTGAAAACCGCCTCGTTGCGGACACCCTCGCTGTAGATTTTCACTGGCGGGATCGCGATGCCTTCTTCAAATACGGTCGCCGCCGTGCCGGGCATCGAGCCGGGCACCCTGCCGCCAACGTCGTCATGATGGCCGAAGGCCTGGATGTAGGCGACGACTTCGCCGTCATGGAACACGGGCACGGTGCTGCAAAGATCGGGCAAGTGCCCGATCGAGCCCTCTGTGAGATAGGTGTCATTCATCAGGAACACATCACCGGGCTTCATCGTCTCCGGCGGAAAATCCCGCACCACCGCGTTCGGCATCGCCGAATAGGACCGCCCGGTCAGCTTCCGGCAATAGCGGTCGAACAGCCCGACGCGGAAATCATGGGCCTCGCGGATCATTGGCGAGCGTGCGGTGCGCTCGATGGCATATTCGATCTCGGCCTCGATCGAATTAAGCGTGCCTTCGACGATCTGAAGCACGATCGGATCCACTGGCACTGTCTGGCGTACCGGCGCGGTCGGCCAGGGATGCGAGGGGTGATGCAGGTTCATCGTGACGTCTCCTGCGCGGATACCGACCGGATCACCAGAATGCCGTGCGGATCGATGTCGAGCGTTTGACCGGGAAAGACCACGGTCGTTGAGCCGAATTCCTCGACCACGGCAGGTCCATTGATGCGGCCGCCCGGCGGCAACAATGCGCGGTCGAATACCGGCGTATTGCGAAACTCGGTTCCGAAATAAACCGCGCGGTCGGATTTTGGCGAGACATGACCGGCGCCCGTCGCAAGCTTTGGCAGCTGCGGCCGCTCGATCACCCCAAAGCCGGAGACGCAGAGATTGACCAGCTCGATCTTCTGCTTGCCGGCATAATTATAGCCGAAGGTCTTCAGATGCGCGGCGTTGAAGGCGCCGATCAGTCCGGCCAGGAACGAGGCGTCCACGACGCCACCCGGTGCGGTGACCCGCACCTCCATCGACTGGCCGGCGTAGCGAATGTCGGCCTCGCGGACCAGCCGGATACGCGAAGCCTCGATGCCGTCGCGCTTCAGCGTGGCGGTTGCCTCGCTTTCGAGCGCGGCATAGCGCGCCGCGATCTCGGCGAGATCGATTGCGTCCTCATGCATCACCTTGGTGACGATGTGATCGGTGCGCCAGTCCACCGCCAGCAGGCCGAACGCCGAGAGATTGCCGGGGTTCGGCGGCACGATGCAGGCCTTCATGCCCAACAAATCCATCACGGCTGCGGATTGCGCCGGACCCGCGCCGCCGAACGACAACAACGCAAACGCGCGCGGATCGATGCCGCGCTGGATCGTCATCTGCCGGATAGCGTTGGCCTGGCTCCAGTTCGCGATCTCGATGATGCCGCTGGCGAGCTGCTCGACGCTCATGTTGCCCGGCAACCGGGCCGCAAGGGCCGCGATGCCGCCGCGGGCGCGCCCGACATCGAGTGCGATGCCGCCGCCGATCAGCGCGGGTGGAATCCGTCCCAGCACCAGATTGGCGTCGGTGATGGTCGGCTCACTGCCGCCATTCGGATAGCACATCGGTCCGGGTTCGGCGCCGGCACTGCGCGGGCCGACCTTGAGATGGCCTTCCCGGCTGATCCAGGCGATCGAGCCGCCGCCGGTGCCGATGGTCTCGATGTCGATCATGGGTATCCGTACCGGAAACGGACCGACCGATCCGCCATTGGTGACCTGGGGCTTGCCGCCCTCGATCAGGCAAAGGTCGGTGGAGGTGCCGCCGGCATCCAGCGTCACCAGATCGGGAAAGCCCGCGATCTCTGCGATGACGGCAGAGCCGAGTGCGCCGGCCGCCGGACCCGAAAGTGCTGTGGTGATCGGTTTGCGCACCACCTGATCGGCGCTGGCGACGCCGCCGCTTGATTGCATCACCAGAAACGGCTTGTCCTGCAGGCCGGCACCGAGTTCCTGATGCACACGCTTGAGATAGCGCTCCATATGCGGCTTGACGAAGGCGTCCACCAGCGTCGTGACCGCGCGCTCATATTCGCGATATTCAGGAAGCACCACGCAGGACAAGGACAGTGTTGCGTCCGGATATTCGTCGCGAACGATATCGGCGGCGCGTCGTTCATGCGCATCATTGGCGTAGGAATGCAACAGGCAGATGCCGATGGCGCGAATGCCGTGCACGCGGAAATAGCGCGCGGCTTCCCGGACCGAGGCCTCGTCGAGCGGGCGCAATTCATTCCCGCGAAAATCCAGCCTGCCGCCGACCTCGCGGACGAACTGCAGCGGCACGATGCGATCGGGCTTGACCCAGAAATAGGAATTTCCGTAACCCTCCGGCACCGACTGCCGCGCGATTTCGAGAATGTGCCGGAATCCCGCGTTGACGATCAGGCCGAGCGAATTGATCTCGCCCTGCAGCAGCGCATTGGTGGCAACCGTGGTGCCGTGCGCGAGCCCGGCGACACTGTCGGTGGCAGTACCCGCGGCTGCGAGGATCCTGTTGACGCCGCGCACCAGTCCGATCGCCGGATTGGCCGGCGTGCTCGCAACTTTTGTCACTTGGGTCGCGCCCGAGACGGTATCGACGGAGACGATGTCAGTAAAAGTTCCGCCGGTATCGATGCCGATGCGAAGCCGCGCGGAAGCGGAATTGTTCGACATGCCTTGCACCACTCCCACGGAAAAATCGCAACGCCGAAAGGATGCCGGCGTCGTCGGCGTTGCAGGCAGCATGGGTCAACCTTTTCGGGTGAGTCAAAGGCCGATTATCGATACGCCCATCGGAAATTCCGATCCGTATCCGCCGCGTGAAATTGCCTAGCCTTTCAGCATCTCGCGCAATTTCAGCAGCGCAGCTTCCTTGCGACGCGACATCGGTTCGCGCCGCCGAAACAGGCTGAATGCCACATTGCGCGCCGGTTGAATTGAAAGTGCCTTCAATAATCCCAACGTGACTTCATTTTCCGCACACGCCCGCGGCACGATGGCAATTCCGCCCTCCGATTGCACAATGATCTTGATGGTCTCGATATTGTCGACCACCGCCAAGATATTGGGCTTGATGCCGAGATCGGTGAACAGCGACAGCACCACCTGGCCGTATCCCACCGTCAACTCGCTCATGATGATGGGTTCGGCGAGCAGGCGGCCGATATCGACCGGCTGCTTCGAGCGCGCCAGCGCGTGCTTGGGATGCGTGATCAGCACCATCTCGGCGTCGATCAGGCGGTCGAACACCAGTCCGGCCGGCAACCGTTCCGGATCCGATTCGATCGCAATTCCCGCATCGATCCGCTCCTCGTGCAGCTCGTTGAAAATATTCTTGGTCGGCGCGGTCAGGATTTCCAGCCTTATGCCGGGCAGATCCTTGTTGAGGTCGGCGAACATGCGCGGAATGAAGATCTGCGCCATTCCCGACCCCATCGCGATCGTGAGCGTGTCCTGGACGGCGCCGCGCAATCGCCGCGCGGTATCTGAGAGGCTGAGCAGGTCGCCCATCACGCGCTCGGACTCGTACAGGAACGTGCGGCCGCGGTCGGTGGACTCGATGCCGCGTGACGTCCGGCGAAACAACTCGAAGCCGATTTCCCCTTCGAGCAATTTGACCTGCTCGCTGACCGCCGATTGCGAGATATTCAATCGCTTCGCCGCCTTGGTGAAGCTGCGCTCCTTGTAAACCGAAAGCGCATAACGCAGTTGGCGGAAATCCAAATTCAAAATTCCTTATGTGGCCGGCGCCGAGCTTAGATTGAAATAGCGATGCGTCTCCAGCTTTGTTTCGGCGATCAGCTTTCCCTTCCGGATCACCCAGCGGCGCGGCATCCTTGTCGCGAACGCCTCGCGCGGGTCGCGGGCGTCGAGCACGACGAGATCGGCGATGTTGCCGATCGCAACCCGAAAATCCGGCACCCGCAGGGCTCTTGCGCCATTATTGGTGACCATGTCCATCACTGTGAGAATCTCGGGCGGCTGGCTCATCTGCGAGGCATGGCACAGCAGGAACGCGATTTCGAGCGGGTCGTTCTGGCCGAAGGGATAAAACGTGTCATGCACGCAGTCCTGCCCGCAGGCAACGTTGACGCCAGCGGCCAGCAGCTCCTTGACCTGCGTCACCCCGCGACGCTTGGGATAATCGTCAAGCCGGCCCTGCAGCATCAGATTGGTGGCGGGGTTGGCGATCATGTTGATATTGGCCTCGCGCAGCCGCTCGATCACATGATCGGCGTAGTTGCGCGGATAGCTTGCCAGCGCGCAGGTGTGGCCGGCGGTGACGCGGCCCTGCCAGCCATTCTTGATCGTCAACTCGGCCAGCACTTCCAGCGTGCGCGCCATCGGATCGTCGGTCTCGTCGACATGCATGTCGATGTCGGCGTCGAATTCCCGGGCGATCTGGAAGGCAATCTCGATATGCCGCCGGCTGTCCTGCGGCGATTTTTCGTTGAAGGGCATGCCGCCGACCACGTCGACGCCCAGTTTCATCACCTGCCGCATCAGCGCTTCGGTGCCGGGCGACTGGACGATGCCTTCCTGGGGAAACGCGACGATCTGGATATCCATCAGATCGCGAAAGCGGTCGCGGGCGCGAATCAAACCCTCGGCCGGGCGGGTGCCGCCGATCGGATCGATGTCGACATGGGTGCGCAACCTCGAAATGCCGTTCGCCAGCGCCTGCGCCAGCACACGCGAGGCGCGATCGGCAATTTCGTCGACGGTATAATTGCGCTTGATCTCCCAGAGGATCTCGATCGCTTCCGTCAACGTCCCCGAGATGTTGACCGGCGCGCGCTCGGAGATCAGAGCCTTGTCCAGGTGGATATGCGGCTCGACAAAGCCGGGCACGGCCATGCGGCCCTCGGCGTCGAGCGTCAGGGTCGCATTCAGGGAAGCGTCGCTTTGGCCGATGCTCACGAAACGGCCATCGGCTATCCCGACGTCGCGAATGCCGTCCGTGCCCCAGAGAGCAACATTCTTGACCAGAATATCCAACGTCATCGACCGGGCTCCACGGGCACGTTGCCCAATGTAGCCAAACGCCTTGCGATGGGAACCGTTGGAACGGGTCGCATCACTGCACAATAAAGCGGCATGAGCCCGGACTGCATCAGCGCTGTCCATGCAAGCGCCTGATATCAAGTTCTTTTTCTGCTCCGGTATCTGGCATACAAGTTGCCTGTTACTGCCCGATGCAGTCCGTTCCCGTCCAGCTCAGTGTTCGCAACGTCCGCAAATCCTTCTCCGGCAAGGCCGGCGAGGTGCGGGTTCTCGACGACCTCTCCTTTGCCATCAACGAACGCGATTTCGTCAGCATCATCGGGCCGTCCGGCTGCGGCAAGACCACGATCTTCAACATCATCGCCGGCCTGCTCGAACCCGATTCCGGCTCGCTGTACTATCGCGGCGAGGAGATCGAGAGCCTGCGCGGCCGCGTCGGCTACATGATGCAGAAGGACCTGCTGTTTCCCTGGCGCACGGTGCTCGGCAATGTGCTGCTCGGTCTGGAGACGCGCGGCGTCGATCGCGTCGAGGCGGAAGGCAAGGCGCGCGAATATCTCAAAGGATTTGGCCTTGCCGGTTTCGAAAATGCCTACCCGAAGACATTATCCGGCGGGATGCGCCAGCGCGTGGCGCTGATCCGCACCCTCATCATGGATCCGGACATCCTGCTGCTTGACGAGCCGTTCTCCGCGCTGGACTACCAGACCCGGCTCTACCTCGAGGGCGTGCTGAAGGAGGCGGTGGAGACCTACCACAAGACCGTCATCCTGGTGACGCACGATATTGATGAGGCGGTTGCACTCTCGAAGCGCGTCGTCGTGCTCTCCGGACGTCCCGCCCGCGTCAAGATCGTGCACGACATCGATATTGACGCGCCCTCGCCGATCGCGGCCCGCAGCGATGCCCGCTTCTCCGGCTACTTTCATTCGCTCTGCGCCGAGCTCGACATCCAGACCGAGAAGACCGCGTGACCCTGACGATGCCACAAGCCTCCCCCCTCGAGAAGCGGAAAGCGCGCCGCCGCCGGCGACGCCTGAGCTTCGACACCTCGCTCGGCCGCGCGGCGCTGCAAGCGGCGGCGGTGGTGGCGTTCTTCGCGCTGTGGGAAATCGGCGTGCGCATGGGTTGGATTTCGGCCTTCCTGGTCGGCTCTCCCTTCGGAATTTTTACCGTTGCGTTCAAGATGATTGCAAGCGGCGAGCTGTTGTCCGACACCTGGTTCACCCTGTTCGAGGCCATTTTGGGCTTCGTCATCGGCACTATCTTTGGATCGCTGCTCGGGCTGGCGCTGTGGTACTCGGTGTTCGTGGCGCGGCTGGTCGAGCCGTTCATCGTCGCCATCAACAGCGTTCCCAAAATCGCGCTGGCACCGATCGTTGTGCTTTGGTTCGGCACCGGGCTGGTTTCCAAAGTCGCCTTGTCGGTATCGCTGACCGCGATCGTGGCGCTGATCGCGGCCTACCAGGCGGCCAAGGACGCCGACGTCGACCTGCAGTCGCTGCTGATCTCGATGGGCGCGGACAAGCACCAGGTGTTCTTCAAAGCGGTCGTGCCATCGACGCTACCGTCGATCATCGCGACTTTCCGGATCAACATCGGCTTCGGGCTGGTCGGCGCCGTGGTCGGCGAATTCATCTCGTCGCAGCGCGGCCTCGGTCACCTGATTTACACCGCTTCAAGCCTGTACGACCTCAACACCGTCTGGGTCGGCCTGTTCACGCTGATGATCATGGGATTCGTCCTCTATTACGTGATCGACATCATCGAGCGCACCAGTCTTCCCTGGAAGCAATCGAACGCCACCCATCAGGTTCAGGTTTAACTGCCAAATGCCGCACATCCGGAGACGTCAAATGCCGTTGTTCACCCTTATTGCCCGCGCCACAGCGCTGATCGCGATCCTGCTCGCCACACCGGCGCTCGCCGAGAACAAGAAGGTCACGCTGTCGCAGGCGTTCCAGTCGATGCTGTATCTGCCGCTCTATGTCGCGATCGACGAGGGATTCTTCACCCAGCAGGGCCTCGACCTCACCAAGGAGACCGCCGGCGCGCCGACGGTAGCGCTCTCCGCCGTGATTTCCGGTAGCGCGCAGTTTTCGATCCATGGACCGGAATGGACCGCGATTGCGGCGTCCAAGGGTGCTCCCGTCAACATCATCGCCAATGTCGTCAACGGCGCCGCGGTGTGGATCGCGACCGCGCCCGACTTCAAGTTCGACAGCATCAAGGACGTCAAGGGCCAGAAGGTCGTCACCGGCCTGATGCCGACGACCAGCACCTCGCTGTTCATGAAGTTGCTCAAGGAAAACGGCATGGACGCGAAGACCGACACCGACATGATCCAGGTCGCGATCGGCTCAGAACCGGGACCGTTCGTCGCCAAGCAGGCCGATATCGCCGTCATGTATGAGCCCGGCCTCGATCAGGCCGTCGCCAAGGGCATGAAGGTGGTGCTCGGATTTCCCAAACTATACGGCGCCTACGCGTTCTCGGCGGTAACCGCGCGCAACGATGTCGATCCCGATACTGCGCAACGCGTCGTCAACGGCATGGAAATGGCGATGCGCTTCATGACCAAGAACGAAGCCAGGACGGTCGAGATCGCCAAGAAGGAATTTCCGACGCTTGATCCCGTCGTGGTCGAGGCCGCCGTGAAGCGCATGCTCGCCGACGGCGTCTATCCCCCGAGCGTGGACATCACCGCCGATGCGCTGAAGGTGTCGATGGATACCCAGATCGCGCTGGGTAATCTGGCGGCGCAGCCCGACTACAAGACCTTTGTCGTCAAGAAGTACATCGAGCCGGCTCTGGCGATGAAATAGGCCCTTCGCGCGGTCCTCTGGCGCCTGTCTGCCATCTGTGCGAGCCTTCCGGAACTTGTTTGTCTGGGATTTGCCGGCATGACCGATCCGACTGCGCGCTCCGCACCTCGTTCTGGCGCGGGGGTCCTCG
This sequence comes from Bradyrhizobium sp., assembly GCA_035602495.1. GTDB lineage: Bacteria > Pseudomonadota > Alphaproteobacteria > Rhizobiales > Xanthobacteraceae > Bradyrhizobium. The sequence goes on along the minus strand of DATNMT010000099.1, from coordinate 6,264 downwards.
AACTGCTGCGGCTGTTCAACCACGACCAGGCCATTGCGGACCAGTACGCCGCGGGCTGCTTGGAGCAGGCAAAGGCGAAAGAGCCTCGGCTCAAGGCATTCGAATATCTGCCCCAAGACATCGCGCGGCGACCGGGTCCACTGTCGGGCATTCCGGTTGCGATCAAGGACATCATCGCGACCTCGGACATGCCGACCACCAACGGATCGCCGATCTACCGCGACCACATTCCCGCAGCCGATGCCTGGGTGGTCGAGCGGCTGCGCAGCCTTGGCGCCACCATCTTCGGCAAGACGGTTTCGACGGAATTTGCCTGGCGTCAGCCCGGACCGACCGTCAACCCCTGGAACCCCGCGCATACGCCGGGCGGTTCGTCATCGGGCTCCGCGGCGGCCGTGGCGGCCGGAATTGTGCCGCTGGCATTGGGCACGCAGACGCTCGGCTCTGTGATCCGGCCGGCCGCGTTCAACGGCGTGGTCGGGCTGAAGCCGAGTTTCGGTGCGATCCCCCGAACCGGGGTGCATCCTTTGAGCCCTTCGCTCGACACGATCGGGTTCTTCGCGCGATGTGTCGACGATGTCGCCTTGGCCCTGTCACTGCTTGCCGCCACAAGCGACAGCGACCCGCATGGCCGGCGGCTCCCCGGTTTTCAGGTCGACGCTGACCGGGGCGTGCCGCCCCTGGAAAGACCTCGCCTGGCCATCGTGCGTTTGGAACAATGGTCGCACGTGGAGCCCGGAGCGCAGCAGGTGTTCGAGGCGGCGATCGCGAAGGTGCGTAATGCGGGCGCCGCTATCGAAGAACTCGAGCTGCGTGAACTCGACCACGCCAATTGGAACGCCATCAATATCATCTTGGCCAGCGACGCCGCGCTGATCTTCGAAGGCCTCGTTGAACGCTACCCCGACCGCACCAGCGATCACCTGAAGTCGTTGGTTCAGACGGGGAAGGCCCATTCCGCCGTGGCGTATCTCGCCGCCAGGGCTTTGCAGGAAAAGCTGCGGTCGGATTTCACTACGGAAATTTCGACGTTCGACGCCGTCCTCACCCTGCCGGCGTTTGGCGAAGCGCCGGAGGGCCTGGGTTTTACCGGCAAGGCCGAGTATTGCGCGCCGTGGACCTTGCTCGGCGTGCCCGCAGTGGCGTTGCCGGCCGGGTTCGGCAAGAGGGCCCTGCCGCTTGGCATTCAGGTCGTCGGCGCGTATCGGCAGGATTATCGAACCCTCCGCGTGGCGAAATGGATCGAGCGTATTTTGGGGTTTGATCCAGGCGTCGCTGGAGTCTGATTGCGGCCCAGTCCCGGACCGCTTTACAGCAAATAGCCGAGCGATCGCCCTCTGGGGTAGGTTAAGGGAGGCGGCGCCCGGCTATTCGGCCGCGCGGCGGTGCGGCCTTTTGATAACATCATCAATGGTTTAAAAAATCGTCTTCGCGTTGTTTGGCAAGCGCCAAAATCCGGGCGCTAGCGCTGAAGAAAGCCTGCTTGTCGAAGATGTTCCGGCGAAATGCCACCGCCTGAACCGGTCTCCGCATCCGCGCCATGATTACGCGCCGCGATTGCCGCATTGCGGTGGCACTACGCCGCGATGAATCGTTCCACGCCAAAAATCAAACCAGCTTTGCTCTGCTTTGCTTGCCTCTTGCTGTCGGCTTGTGCCGGCAAAACCCCGGGCGAGCATATCGCCGACATGCCGCACTGGATGGGCGGCGAGCCGGCCGGTGTGCCGCCGCGGCGCGGCACGCCGGAGTACGACGCCTGGATGGCGGCGCGCGCCCAGGAAGCGGCACGGCCAAAGACCGATCAGCCGAAATAGCCCGTCTCCGCCGGCCTGGCGCCGGCGCCGTCCCTGTGCACAGCTCCGGCAATTCTGTTGCGCTCCGGTGTAGCTTCGGAAACACTTGCCTCGGTGGCGTTGAGCGCGGGGGCGTGAGATGCGTAAGCAGGATCTGGGATTCGACTACCATCGCTATCGGCAATTGCTGGCGGAAGCGGTCGACGAAAAGAAGCGGCTGGCGTTGATCGATCTGTTGATCGAAGAGCGCGCCAGGGACAGGCTGGAGGCGCAGCGCGCCTCCGATCGGGCCGCGATGACAGCGGCGACCATCGCAACCGTGCTTCGCTCACGGGCCTGACCGGCGACTGGTAGCGTGGTCCCCTAGGCTGCGCGAAATGAGCGGATATGTTGCGATTCGATTAACGATGCGCCTCAATCGGCCATAAACATTTTAGGCCTAGAACCTCCAGGCTCGAACTTATCAGGGCCAATAACGGGGGGGTCCTATGACCATGATTTCTGCCGTTTCGATGCATTCGGTTTCGGCCGCGCAGGCCGGCGACCATTCCGCCAAGACCATCGCGCTGTTTTGCGGCCTTGGCATGGTTGCGTCGTTCTGCCTGATCAGCTTTGGCGTAGATCTGGGCACTGCCTGGGCTTAACCGTCGCGGTCGTCCCGCTTTCGCCATCAAGGGGCCGGCGCTTGACTGCGCCGGCCCCTTTGATGTGACCCCAACGATACGGCCTCGCTAGAATAGTCGTTTCAAATCAGCGAACGGCTGCTACTTTGAGCGCGCACCCACGCCGCTTTCGGAGCCGCCCGCTTGATCGTCACCCGACGCGCCCTCGCAGCCGCCCTGTCGCTTGCCGCTCTTGCCGGGCTCGCATCCCCACCGGCCGGTCGCGCCGAGGCGCAAAGCGCCGTTGCCCCGCTGCTGGCAAAGCCGGTATCGCTGCCCGACATGGCGCTCGGGTCCGCCAAGGCGCCGGTAACCATCTACGAATATGCCTCGATGAGCTGCCCGCATTGCGCGGCCTTCGAGGAAAACGTCTTCCCGATGCTGAAGTCGAAATACATCGACAGCGGCAAGCTGCGCTTCGTGTTCCGGGAGTTTCCGCTCGACATCAAGGCGGCCGCCGCCTCGATGCTGGCGCGCTGCATCGCCGGCGACGATGCCACGAAATATTTCGATGCCGTCGAGCAGCTGTTCAAGGTGCAGGAGCAGCTGATGGAACACACTATCGACACCCTGAATCTGATCGGCAAGCAGCAGTCCGGCATGAGCGAAGCGGCCGTCGAAGCCTGCGAGAAAGACCAGGTGCTGCTCGACAAGCTGTCGGCCGACGCGAAGTATGCCTATGACGAATTGAAGGTCGACGCGACGCCTACTTTCTTCATCAATGGTGAAAGGCTCAAGGGCGCGATGTCATTTGAGGAAATCGACGGAAAGATCAGGTCTCTTCTCAGGAAGTGACGCTCAACTCCAGCTGCTTGTGATCCTGGTTTCTTTTCGGCGCCGCCGCGAAGGTGACGCCGATCCGGTTCTGCTGGATCCAGGCAATCCGGCACTCACGGACCGAGCAATCCTCGGCCATCACCAGCCGAAACTGCGACGGCACAAACGCCACGTTTTCGACTTCGATAGCCGCACCCTCTGCCGAGATATTGCGCACCCTGCAGCTCATCACCGAACCGCCCGAAGACACAAAGGCAGGCTGATCGACTTCGGTCCGCGGGTGCTTTCGTCTCTCTTCCATGGGCTTCTGCCTCGATTGCCGGTCGCGGGAAGGCTAGCGAAAAACCTTAAATAAATTGGCACCTCCCCCGCCGGCGGATCGTTCAGCGATAAGGTTTTGAGCCGGCGCGACCAGCCGGACGTGAACCCCTCATTGCCGGCAATCCAAAGTAGACCGGTTCCCGGCGTTGCTGTCGGATTCAACTCGGCGCTCTTCCGTTCGCCGCGCCGACGGCGTAGCATTCCGGTTACCGGCGGTGCGCAGGCGCGACGCCCCGCTTCAGAAAACGAACATGCGCCAGGGGAAAAAACGCCATGTTCGAGATACTCGATCGACGCACGAGTCTGACCGGCAACCAGATCAAAATCCTGACCGCGGCCATCATCGGCGACGCGCTGGAATTCTTCGACTACTTCCTGATCGGATTCGTGCTCGCCTTCCTGATCGGTCCGTGGAAGCTCACCTTCGGCCAGTCCGCCGTCGTACTGATGAGCTCCGGCATCGGCGCCATCATCGGCGCCTATGCCTGGGGCTGGCTTGCCGACCGGATCGGCCGCCGCAAGGTCTTCATCGGCACCGTTTTGAACTTCTCCATCGCCACCGGGCTTTTGTATTTCACGCCGGATAATGGCTGGATCTATCTTTCCGTGATGCGCTTCTTCGTCGGACTCGGCGTCGGCGGGCTCTATTGCGTCGACCTGCCGCTGGTGCAGGAGTTCATGCCTTCCTCCAAGCGCGGCTGGGTTGGCGGTATCGTGACCTGCGTGATCCCGCTCGGCGTCGGCCTCGGCGCGGTGCTCGGCGCCAACGTCGGCGCGGGCGAATGGCGGCTGTTGTTCGCCATCGGTGTGCTACCCGCGCTGCTGGTGCTGTTGGTCCGCCTCTGGGTTCCGGAATCGCCGCGCTGGCTGTGCCGTCAGGGCCGTTACGAAGAGGCGCGCAAGTCGCTGGCCTGGGCGCTGCAGATGGAGCCGTCGGCGCTGCCGTTGCCGACCGCCGCCGACGCCGGTCCGATCGTCAAGAGCAACTGGCTCGACCTCTTCAAATACCCGCGCAGCCTGATCGTCTCCTGGCTCGGCAATGCCGGCGCGCAGACCGGCGTCTACGGCATCACGCTGTGGGCGCCGTCGCTGTTCGTGTTGCTGTTGAAGGTGACACCGCAGGAGGCTGCCAAGATGATGATCCTGCTGACGGTCTTCGGCTTCATCGGGCGGTTGTCGTTCTCGTTCTTCTCGGAACTGATGGGACGTCGCAATGCGGGCGGCCTGCTTGGCCTCGGCGCCGGTGTCCTGACGATCGTGGCAGGCCACTATTACGACGCCATGCTGTTTGGCGTATCGGCTTTTTGGCTGATCCTGGCGGTCACCTCCTTCTTCGCCGACGGCGGTTTTGCCATTGTCGGCCCCTATGCGGCGGAAGTCTGGCCCTCGCACCTGCGAACTTCGGGCATGGGCTCGGCCTATGGCTTCGGCGGCATCGGCAAGATCATTGGTCCGCTCGGCCTCGCTCTGATCGTCGGCTCAAACAACTACCTCAAGCCCGACGTGCCGCTACCCCAGATTCCGACGGCCTTCATCTATCTCGGGTGCTGGTTCCTGATGGCTGGCGCGGTGTATTATTTCCTCGGGATCGAGACCCGGGGCAAGTCGATTGAGCAGATCGACAAGGAACTGGCCGACGGGCTTGATCTATCGACGGCCGCGGCCGCAGCTCGACGGGCATAGAATTGGATAAGCTGATTGCGACTTCTGCCGACCTTGCGGGAGATCTCGATGTGGTCTCTCGCGCCGAGGCGGTCCGCCCGGCCGTGGCGGCGGCTTCGGACGAGATCGAGAGCACGCGCCGGCTGCCGCCGGCGCTACTCGACCGGCTGCATGAGGCCGGCCTGTTCCGGCTGTTGCTGCCGCGCTCGTCGCACGGGATCGAGACCGATCCCCTCACCTTCTTCCATGTCATGGAAACCATCGCCGGCGCCGACGGTTCGACCGCCTGGTGCCTGAGCCAGGCTGGTGGCTGCGCGATGGCGGCGGCCTATCTCGATTTGCCGGTGGCGCACGCGATCTTCGGCAATGACCCGCGCGCGGTGCTCGCCTGGGGCCCCGGTCCCAAGGTCAGGGCGATCGAGTGCGAGGGCGGCTACAGGGTCACGGGCGTGTGGGCTTTCGCTTCCGGCGGGCGGCACGCGACCTGGCTCGGCGCCCATTGCCCGATCTACCTGGCCGACGGCTCGCCAAAACTCGACGCTTCCGGCTTCCAGCAGGAGCGCACCATGCTGGTGCGCACCGAGGACGTCGCCTGGACCGACATCTGGAACACGGTCGGCCTGCGCGGCACTGCCAGCGACCAGTTCGAGCTGAAGGATTTCTTCGTCCGATCGGACCATTCCATCACCCGGCAATTCGACCAGGAGTGCCGCGAGAGCGGCCCGCTCTATCGGATGGGAGCCGGCACCTGCTACCAGGTCGGCTTCGCAGGCGTGGCCTGCGGTATCGCCCGCGGCGCGCTCGACTGCTTCATCGACCTGGCGCGCCACAAGGTGGCGCGCAACTACAAGAGCCCGTTGCGTGACAATGCCGTGGTCCAGTCCAATCTGGCCCAGGCCGAAGTCAATCTCCGCGCCGCGCGCGGCTTCGTGCTGCAGTCGATGGCCGACATCTGGAAGCACCTCTGCGCCGGCGCCACCATCACGGTCGAACAGCGCATTACCATGCCCATGGCCGCAACCAACGCCATCCACAAGGGTCGCGAAGCG
>DATNMT010000063.1:0-8033 GCA_035602495.1 Bradyrhizobium sp. | reverse complement strand
CAGCGTGACGGGGTTGGCGGGCTTGCTCATGGGGTCTCCCTTCTGGTCGTTGCGAGGAGCCAACGGGTCCGGCCTTCGGCCGGCCCGATGATAAACTCCGCGACGAACCAATCCAGCTTCTTGCCTTGCGGTGACATGGATTGCTTCGCTTCGCTCGCAATGACGGTTTGTTGTTACGCACGATGCAAATCCCTAAACCTCTCCGCCGGCGACCGCGATCGCCTGTCCGGTGATGGCGCCTGCGCCCTCACCGCAAAGCCACAGCACGGTATCGGCGACTTCCGCCGGGCTCACGAGGCGCCCTTGCGGATTGCTTCCGGCGAGATCGGCGACCGCCTGCGCATGGCTGCGGCCGGTCTTCTTCATGATGTTGTCGATGCTGCCGGCGAGCAAATCGGTGTCGGTGAAGCCGGGGCACACCGCGTTCACGGTCACATGCGTGCGCGCCAGTTCCAGCGCCAGCGAGCGCACCAGCCCGACGACGGCGTGCTTGGCGGCGCTGTAGGCGCTGGCATAGGCATAGCCCTTGAGACCGGCGGTCGAGGCAATGGCGACAATGCGGCCGTAAGACCGATCCTTCATCGCCGGCAACACGGCCTGGACGGCGTGAACCACGCCCATGAAATCGACATCGATCATGCGCCGGAACAGTGCTGCATCGGATCTTGCGAACGGCGCGGATTCGGCAACCCCGGCATTGGCGATCAGGATATCGATTGGTTGACGGGCCTCGGCTTGCGCAATCGCCGCGGTCAGCGCGGCCTGATCCGCAACATCGGCGACCCCGGCAAACTGCGCGGCGCCGGCGGCGATGGCCTCATCCAGCGTCGCGCGGTTGCGGCCGAGCACCGTGACGGTGGCCCCCGCCCGCGAAAGCGTCGATGCGATGGCGCGGCCGATGCCCCGCCCGCCGCCGGTGACGAGCGCATGCGAGGAACGCGGCAGTCCGGACATGCACGGGCCTCCCCGAATGAACTCATCACGTCGAGGCACTGCGTATATTTTAGACTTCAAGCTTTTGCAAGAAATCACGCCGAACCGGCACGGACGGCTCCATCGCATGCGGAAGGCATGCTTGACAGGCGATGCGCCGCAGGTAGCGTCGGCGGCCTGAAACGAGGGTGAGAGATCATGGTAGCGCTCGAAAAAGGCATCACGCGGAACGGCACCGGCTATTCCGGCAAGACCTGGAATATCCTCGGCCAGGTCTATTTCCCGAAGGCGGTGACGGACTCCGCCTTCGCGTTCGAGACCAACAGCGATCCCGGCCAGTTCGTCCCGGTTCATATTCATCCGACCCAGGACGAGTTCATCCTGGTCCAGCATGGCATGCTGGACCTGAAACTTGACGGCGTCTGGGTCAAGGCCAGCGCCGGAGATCTGGTCCGGCTGCCGCGCGGCATTCCGCATGGCTATTTCAACAAATCGGACAAGCCGGCGCGAGCGCTGTTCTGGGTATCGCCGACGCAAAAACTGGAAGCGCTGTTCAACCGGCTGCACAACCTGTCGGATGTCGCGGAAATCGTCCGCATTTCCGCCGAACACGAAGTCAATTTCCTGCCGCCCGAGGCCAACGACTGATTGGACCGAGCGGCGCGCGGTCCTGCAATTGTTTTAGATATAAAAGTTTTGCTTTTCAAATAATCCGGCCCTGCTAGCATCCGCGCAGGGTCCGAAAACACGGGAGTTCCGGCGTGCTGCAGGCGGCATCCACGAAAACCGGCGATGGCTGCTTCGGTTACGAAGCCGCCGGCGATCCCGCCTCACCGCCGCTCGTGTTCCTGCATGGCATCGGCGGCGCGGCGCGGGGGTGGCGCGGCCAGATCGATTATTTCAGCGATCGTTACCGCGCTATCGCCTGGGACATGCCGGGCTACGGCGCCTCGGCACCGCTGCCCGCCGTCAGCATTGCTACTCTTGCCGACGCGCTTGAGCGTTTCCTGAAGGAGATCGGCGCGACGAAGCCCATCCTGGTCGGGCATTCGATCGGCGGCATGATCGTTCAGCAATGGCTGACGAAAAATCCCGATGTCGCCCGCGCCGTCGTGCTCGCACAGACCAGCCCGGCGTTCGGCAAGACCGATGGCGACTGGCAGAAGGAATTCATCGGCGCGCGCCTCGGCCCGCTCGATCGCGGTGAGACCATGGTTTCACTCGCGCCGGCATTGGTGAGAGATTTGGTCGGCGACGAACCGGATGTCCGCGGCCTGGAGCTTGCGCGCGATTGCATGGCCGCGGTGCCCGAGGCGAGCTATCGCGCCTGCATGCTGGCGTTGTTGGGGTTCGACCGGCGCAGCGCGCTCAAGAACATCGCGGTGCCGACGCTGGTGCTGTCGGGCTCCCGGGACAAGAACGCGCCGGCGCCGATGATGGCGAAAATGGCGAGCTATATTCCTTCCGCGACCTACGTCGAACTCAAGGGCGTCGGCCACCTCGTCAATCTGGAACGACCCGAAACCTTCAACGCGGCGCTCGACAACTTTCTGAAAGCCAAGGTGGCTGCAACCCAAGTGACGGCATGATGACGGTACAAGCCAGCAAGAGCGCGACTGATCTAGATCAAATCGATTCGGACGCGCCGATCTTCGATCCGGTCGCATTCCGTCTGGGCGGCGAACAGGCCGGGATCATTGCTTCGGCACGCGAGCTCGGCCAACGCGTGTTCGCAGGCCGCGCTGCCGCTTACGATCGCGACGCGAAATTCCCGACCGAGAATTACCGGGACTTGCACCGCGCGGGCCTGCTCGGCATCGCCATTCCGAAAAAGCTTGGCGGCCTTGGCGCCGATTATCAGACCTATGCGCTGGCGGCGGCCGAGATCGGCCGCTATTGCGGCGCCACCGCGCTGACCTGGAACATGCACGTCTGCTCGACGCTGTGGTCCGGCGCGCTCGCCGACGATCTCGAGATGGATGCCACCACCCGTGCCGAACATGAGCGCCGGCGCGCGGTGCATTACAAGCGCATCGTCGACGACGGCGCGATTTACTCGCAGCCGTTCTCGGAAGGCGGCGCGGCGGCGGCCGGCGGCGTCGCATTCGGTACCGAGGCAAAGCCGGTCAAGGGCGGCTGGATCGTCAACGGCAAGAAGATTTTTGCCTCCCTTTCGGGTCACGCCGATTACTACGGCGTGCTCTGCACCGAGATCGCGGAAGGCGAAAAGGCCTCCCGCCGCAACACGCTTTATCTCGCAGTGCCTGCCAAGGCCGACGGCGTCTCGGTGGTCGGCGACTGGGATCCGATGGGTATGCGCGGCACCGTGTCGCGCACGCTGCTGTTCAAGGACGTGTTCGTGGCGGAGGATGCGGCGCTGATGCCGCGCGGCGTCTATTTCCAGGCGGCGATGCGCTGGCCGCATATGTTCCTGACGTTGTCGCCGACGTATATGGGTCTGGCGCAAGCGGCTTACGATTTCACCGTGCGCTATCTGCGCGGTGAAGCGCCGGGCACGCCGCCGGTCAAGCGGCGGATGTATCCGACCAAGCAGATCGCGGTCGCCCAGATGCAGATCAAGCTGGAGCAGATCAAGGCGATCTGGTTCCAGGCGATCACCGAGGCCCGTGCCAATCCAACGAAAGAACAGGTGCTGCGGGCTTACGCCGCGCAATATTCCGCGATGGAAGGCGCCAACGAGCTCGCGACACTCGCGATCCGCACCTGCGGCGGCCAAGCGATGCTGAAATCGCTGCCGCTGGAGCGGATCTATCGCGACAGCCGCTGCGGTTCGCTGATGCTGCCCTGGACCGCCGAACTCTGTCTCGACCGCATCGGCCGCGAAGCGTTGTACGAGACCGGCGAGACGGACGACTAGTTCGACCATGGACCTTTCCGATCTCATCGAGCGGAACGCGGCATTCACGCCGGACAAACCCGCGATCATTTTCGAGGGCGAGACGCTCAGCTACGCGGCCTTCGACGCCCGCATTGACCAAACCGCGCGCGCGCTGAAGACTGAATTCGGCGTCGGCCGCGGCGATCGCGTCGCGATCCTCAGCCTGAACCGGCCGGACTATCTGGTGCTGCTCTATGCCTGCGCCCGGCTCGGCGCCATGCTGGTGCCGCTGAACTGGCGGCTTGCGGCGGCCGAACAGCTGTTCATCCTGTCGGACGCGTCGGTCAAGGTGTTGGCGCTGGAACGGGCCTTTGCCGAAATCCTGCCCGCGCTGGAGGAGAGCCTGCCCGATGCCAGCGTCGTCGGGCTCGATTTTGTCCCTCCGCAAGGGCTCCCGTTCGACGCATTGCTGGCGTGCCCGCGCGGCGACGGGCGCCATCCGGATGCCGACCTCAGTTGCCCACTGTTGATTGTCTACACCTCCGGCACCACAGGCAGACCCAAGGGCGCGGTGCTGCGGCAGCAGGCGCTGTTGTGGAACGGCGTCATGAGCCAGCACATGCATGATCTCAGTTCGCAGGATCATGTGCTGACCGTGCTGCCGTTCTTCCATGTCGGCGGCCTCAACATCCAGACCACGCCGGCGCTGCACCATGGCGCGACCGTGACGATCCATTCGCGCTTCACGCCGGACGCAGCGCTCAGGACAATCGCGCGCGACCAGCCGACCCTCACCGTGCTGGTGCCCGCGACCATTCAGGCGGTGACCGATCACCCCGACTGGGCCACGACCGATCTGTCCTCGCTGAGGGCCGTCTCGACCGGATCGACCGTCGTGCCGCCACATCTGATCGACCGCTTTGTTGCCCGCGGAGTGCCGGTGCTGCAGGTCTATGGTTCGACCGAAACCTGTCCCGTCGCGATCTACACCCGCCTCGGCGGCGATCTCTCGCCGGTTGGCTCGACCGGACTGCCCGGACTGTGTTGCGAAGCCGTTATCATCGATGACGCCGGCAACGAGCTGCCGCCGGGCATGCCTGGCGAGATCGCGGTACGGGGACCGAACGTGTTCACCGAATATTGGGGCAACGAGGACGCCACCCGCGAGGCGCTGCACGAAGGCTGGTATCGCACGGGCGACATCGGCCGGCGCGACGCCGACGGCTATTTCTGGGTCCACGATCGCAAGAAGAACCTGATCATATCGGGTGGCGAAAACATCTATCCGGCCGAGGTCGAACGGGTGCTGCTGGAGCATCCCGATGTGATGGAATGCGGCGTGATCGGCCGGCCGGACCCCAAATGGGATGAGGTTCCGGTGGCCTATGTGATCAGGCGGGCGGGGTGTTCGATCGAGCAAGATGGCCTTAAGGCTCACGTCGAGACCCAGCTTGCACGCTTCAAGGTGCCGCGCGATATCGTCTTTGTTGACGACCTGCCGCGTACCGCGCTCGGCAAGGTCCAGCACTTCATGCTGAGGCAGCTGGATGCGCCCGAGTCGTCGCAAGGAGAAGCCATTTGAAGATCGCGGTGCTGGGCGGCGGCAATGGTTCGTTCGCGGCCGCGGGCGATTTCGCGCTGCAGGGACATGACGTGCGCCTGTGGCGGCGCCACGCAGTAAAGGTAGCGGAGCATCGCGCGGCGGGCTCGCGCATCGACTTGAAAGATTCGAACGGCCGGCACGACGTGAAGCTGGCGCTGGTGACGTCTGATATTGCCGAGGCGATCCGCGATGCCGAACTGATCCTCTGTCCTGCCCCGGCGTTTGCCCAGCTCGACATCGCAAGGCGAATCGCGCCGCATCTTGTGGATGGTCAGGTGGTGTTCCTGCCGCCGGCGACGTTCGGCTCGATGATCTTTGCGAAAGCCGCTCATGACGCCGGCAATCGCGCCACTGTCAGCTTCGCGGAGACCGGCACCCTGCCCTGGCTGACGCGCAAGCACGGACCGTACGAGGCCGCCATCACCATCCGCGCCAAGCGGCTGCCGGTCGGCGTGTTTCCGCTGAAGCGCGCGAGCCATGCCCTCGACGTCATCGGCCGTGTCTTTCCGGGTGTGATCGAGTCCTGCGGCGACGCGCTGTCGGGCGCGCTGATGAACGCTGGGCCGATCATCCACCCGCCGTTGATCGTCATGAATGCCGGCCCGATCGAACATTTCGAGCGCTGGGATATTCATAAGGAGGGCACGCAAGTCTCGATCCGCCGCGTCACCGACGCGCTCGATGCCGAACGCATCGCGGTGCGCGAAGCGCTCGGCTATGGCGCCCCGCACTTCCCGCTGGCGCATCATTACGCGACCGAAGGCGAGCAGTGGATGTATGGCCGCGGCTCTCACGATCGTCTGACCGATTCCGGCGACTGGCGCGAGCGGATCGCGCTGACGGAGCACCGCTATATGCGAGAAGACCTCCGGCTAGGCCTCTCGCTGCTGGTTTCGGTGTCCGAACTGGCAGGCGTCGCGACGCCGCTGGCAAAAGCGTTTCTGGCGATCGGCGGCGCGATCTGCGGCGAGGATTTTGGCGAGAGCGGGCGTACGCTGAGAAGCCTTGGTCTCGGCGATCTCGGCCGCGAGCAACTGCAAACCCTGCTGCGCGATGGATTTGAGCGATGATCGCGGCTCGCCCCACAATCGCCTGTCTCGGCGCCGGGCGCATGGGTCGCGGCATCGCGGTAGCCTTCGCCTATGCCGGCCATGCCGTCACCATGATCGACGTCAAGGCGCGTTCGGCGGAACTGTTCGCGACGCTTCAAGCCGAGGCGCTCGGCGAAGTCCGCAAGACGCTGGCCAGCCTGGCGCGGTTTGGATTGCTGTCGGAGGGTGACGCCGATGCGGTTGTCGCCCGGGTCTCCGTGGTGCCCGCACAAAAAATGCCCGACGCGCTCGCCGGCGCCGGCATCGTGTTCGAAGGCGTGCCAGAGGTGGTCGAGCTCAAGCGCGAGGTGCTGGCGGTCGCTTCAAAATGCGTCGGGCCCGAGGCGGTCATCGCCTCGACCACGTCGACCATCCTGGTCGACGACATCTCCGGATCGGTCGAGCGGCCCCAGCGTTTCCTAAACGTACATTGGCTGAACCCGGCCTATCTGATTCCGCTGGTCGAGATATCGCCGGGGGCGGCGACCGATCCGGCCGTCATCGCGCGGATGAAGGCGCTGCTCGAAGGCATCGGGAAGGTGCCGGTGGTATGCGCGGCCACGCCCGGCTTCATCGTGCCGCGGATCCAGGCGCTCGCCATGAACGAGGCGGCGCGAATGATGGAGGAAGGCGTCGCCAGTGCCGAGGATATCGACAAGGCGATCCGCTACGGGTTTGGCTTCCGCTACGCGGTGCTGGGTCTTTTGGAGTTCATCGACTGGGGCGGCGGCGACATCCTCTATTACGCGAGCCGCTATCTGGAGGACGCGCTCGGCAGCGACCGCTACCGCGCGCCGGAGGTGATCTCCCGCAACATGCGCGACGGCCGCATAGGACTGCGTACCGGCGCCGGCTTCCTCGATTATTCCGGCCTCGATGTCGATGCCTATCGCGAGCAGCGCCTCTCGGCGCTGGTCGACATGCTCCGGCATTTCGGTCTCGCCAAACCGCCGGTGCTCGACAAGGATTAGCCGAACATGTCCTGCAGCACGCCTTCGCGGACCACCGCGACGCCGTCGAGTTCGATTGTCGTGCCCATCATTGGGAGGTCGAAATGCCCGGCGGTGTAGCGGCCGGCGAATTCGTTGGCGCCGGTGGAAAACAGGAAGTTGCCGGCGACCGCGCGCAGCTCGGTGCCGTTGGTGTCGCGCTGGTCGTACATCGTCAGTGCCTCGTAGCGCGCGGCGGGGTTCATGCCAAAGCCGACATGGGACACCGCGTAGGCCTCGCGGTCGCCCCAGGCGGCCAGATAAGCGCGCATCATGGCGGCATCCGCGCCCTCGCCTTCGAGATCGGTGACGTAATCGTCCTTCAAAGTCATCCGGACCGGCGACGTCAGATAGCGCTTGAAGGTGAGGTTGATGTCGCCGGCCGCCATCACCAGCGTACCGTTGACGGTGCCGCTCCTGGGAAAGCTGACGACGATGCCGCCGGGCCAATGCGCCAGCGTGCCCGGCTTGTCGGTCCAGCCCCAGACGCCGACGGTAGAGGCGCCGACCATGTCGACGTCGAGGTCGGTGCCGGCTTTCGAGGTCACCCGCATGCGCCTGGTTCCGCGCAGCATCTT
>DATNMT010000055.1:0-2612 GCA_035602495.1 Bradyrhizobium sp. | reverse complement strand
GAAGCCGCCGCCGAGGAAGGGACTGCGAATATGGATATTCCCTGGCGGGATGCCGAACAGTCCGGCGATCCGCCCTTGCGCCATCGCGAGGCCTTGGCTCGGCGTATCGATCGACAGCGTGTCGCCGTCCCATGCCGCCACGATCGCGTGCGGCTCCATGGCATTATGATATTGCGTGGGCGTCTCGTAGGTCGCTTCAATTCGCCTGGTGGCCACAGCCAGACCCGCCTCCATATCGCCCCGCCGCATCGCGGAGGGATTGCCGATGCCGACGGCGGGCGGCACGAAACTTTCGCCGCCATCAAGACCGACGCGGGCGGGCAGCACTTCGTACTGCGGCGAAAGCAGTGCGGCGCCTTCCGTCGCAGCCTCCAGCGTTTCGGCGATCACCACCGCGATCGGCTGGTTGGCATAACGCACGCGATCATTCTGCAGGAGATCGAGCCGGAACATGAAGGGGTTCGTCTTCGCGTCCGGATCCTCCGCGAGCGGCGGCCGGTTAGCCGGGGTCATGACCTCGATGACGCCCGGATGGCTTTTTGCCGCCGCCACATCGAGGAAGCTGACGCGACCGCGCGCGATGTGACTGACGGCGAGCACGGCATGCAGCATGCCGTTGGGGTGATTGTCCGCGGCGTAGCGGGCTTCGCCCTTGACCTTCAACACGCCGTCGCGGCGGGTCAGTGGCTGTCCGATGTTCGAGCCGTGGCGGGCATGGGCGGGAGCCTGGGTGAGGCTGATGATCTCAGGCGTCATGCAATGCTCCAGGTGTGGATACAAAAGGCGAGGCGGGAAGGGCGGCAATGCGCCGCGGCGTTCCCGCGGCGGCGAGCGTCAGCGCGCGCATCACGATCCGCCGCGCGAGTTCGATCTTGAACAGATTGTCGCCGGAGGGCTTTGCGTCGGCGAGCGCCGCCTCGGCCGCGCGGCGGAATGCGGCGGCATCGGCACGGGCTCCGGTCAGGATTTGCTCCGCCGCGCGGGCGCGCCATGGTTTGGCGGCAACGCCGCCGAGCGCAAGCCGCGCCTCGCGGATTTTGCCTCGTTCGATCCGCAAGCCGGCGGCGGCCGAGACGATGGCGAAGGCAAACGAGGTCCGTTCCCGGACCTTCAGATAGCGTGCATGCGCCGAAAAACTGCGCGCCTCGGCCGGCAACCGCACCGCGACGATCAAATCGCCGGGCTCGAGCGCGCTCTCCCGCTCCGGCGTATCGCCGGGCAGACGGTGCAGGTCTTCAAGTGCGATCTCGCGCCGGCCAGCTCTGCCCTCGATCTCCACCACGGCGTCGAGCGCGACCAGCGGCACGCAGAAATCCGACGGGTGGGTGGCGATGCAGGCTTCGCTCCAGCCGAGCACCGCGTGCAACCGGTTCTCGCCGTGACGGGCATCGCAGCCCGTGCCGGGTTGGCGTTTGTTGCAGGCGCTGGCGGTGTCGTAGAAATATCCGCATCGCGTCCGCTGCAGCAGATTGCCGCCGACGGTTGCGGCGTTTCGAAGCTGGGCGGAGGCGCCCGACAGCAAAGCCTCGGCAATCGCGGGACAGGATTTTGCAAATTCGGGATCGTGCGCGAGATCGGCGTTGCGGACCAGCGCGCCGATGCGGATGCCGCCATCGGCGAGGTGTTCGATACGCTCGAGCCCTGCAAGACGCGTGACGTCGACGAGGCGGCTCGGACGGCTGATGCCGCCCTTCATCAGGTCGAGCAAATTGGTGCCGGCCGCGAGATAGGCCGCGCCGGGTTGGGCGGCTGCCGCGACGGCCTCGGAGACGGACGCGGGCCTGAAATATTCGAAGCTGTTCATGCGGAGCGCCTTTGGTTGGCCTCGGCGAGGCGTTTCTGTGCATCGAGCACCGCTTCGGTGATCCCGGCATAGGCCCCGCACCGGCAGAGGTTTCCGCTCATGCCCTCGCGCACACGCTCCGGATCATCGCCGGCCTGCCCCTCATCGATCAGGCCGATCGCGCTCATGATCTGACCCGGCGTGCAGAATCCGCACTGGAGGCCATCATGGGCGACGAAAGCGGTCTGCACCGGGTGGAGCTGATCCCCGCGGGCGACGCCCTCGATGGTGCGCACGTCGGCGCCGTCGTGGCTGATCGCCAACGCCAGGCACGAGTTGATTCGCCGTCCGTCGACGATGACCGTACAGGCGCCGCATTGGCCGCGGTCGCAGCCTTTCTTGGTGCCGGTCAGGTCAAGACGTTCGCGCAAGAGATCGAGCAGCGTGACGCGCGGGTCTTCCAGCGCGACGTTGCGCCTGACACCATTGACGGTGAGGCCGATGGAGAAGCTCATGCAAAACTCCGATCAATGCTATGGTCAGATCAGGTCGCGGCCGTTCGCATCGACCGCGGGCATCGCAGGGGTGGCGCCTGCCGGGATATACGGAGGCATCCTCCGTTTCGCAAGGGAAGGACAATTGCAGCCTAGCCTAAGGAAATGCCCGCCGGTTTTTCCGGAACATCGCGGTTAAACAAAGAGATGAGACGACCGCCGGGTTCAATCTCAAGAGAACGTGATTAGATCATTCGGGATGGCAGACCAGTCCGCAGCATCCGTTCGCAGGCCCCGCGCCGACGCGGTTCGCAATCGCGAGCGCGTGCTGGAGG
>DATNMT010000031.1:0-12510 GCA_035602495.1 Bradyrhizobium sp. | reverse complement strand
GGGCGTGCCCGGCAGGGCTGCCTCGGCGGCGCGCCTGCCCGATGGGGTGCCGGTCAACCGGCTGTTCGAAATCGTCGGGACCGTAGATTCCAGCGATCGGCATGGGCGTCCTCCTTTGATATACTCAATATGAGTATATTTAGGCGTTGAGAAATCCGGCCTTGATAAGCCGGCGACTTCCTCTAGCTGCGCAGGGTTGATCCGAACCGACCTGCAGCATCGCGGTGGTTCAGCCCACCATTGAGGAATATCTTATCCTCAATATGAGCAAATCGAACTTAGTATGTGCTCTTGAGCTTCGCTAGATGCCGGGATGGTCAAATCGTCAACGCTGCCCGCCCTGATTTGCAATGCTGCATTGCGAACCGAATTTTCCTGGCCCTGCCGATTGGGATTTCCATGCGAATGCATTAACTCCCTGTAATGTACCCGGCTGCCTTCCCGGACCCGGCACCAATGAATGAGATTTGCATGTCAGCAAACGCAGGCGAGATCCGTCAGGCCCCCAGCATCGGCAATTGGCGCACGCCGCTGGTGATCATCGTCTGCGGTTGCGCGATCGCGCTGTTGAGCTTCGGGCCGCGCTCGAGCCTCGGCTTTTTCATTCAGCCGATGAGCCGGGAGCTTTCCTGGGGCCGGGATGTGTTCGGCCTGGCGCTTGCCGTTCAGAATCTGCTGTGGGGGCTCGGCCAACCGATCGCCGGCGCGATCGCGGACCGGTTCGGCGTCTTGCGGGTGATGTGTGTGGGAGCCGTGCTCTATGCCGGCGGTCTGTTGATGATGCGCTATGCGGCGACGCCGCTGTCGCTTGAACTTGGCGCCGGCGTCCTGATCGGCTTCGGCCTCTCCGGCTGCTCGTTCAATCTGGTGCTGTCGGCGTTCAGCAAGCTGTTGCCGCCCGAACGGCGCGGTATCGCGCTCGGCGCCGGAACCGCCGCCGGTTCGTTCGGGCAATTCCTGTTCGCGCCGTTCGGTGTGGCGATGATCGGCAATTTCGGCTGGCAGACGGCGCTGACCGTGTTCGCTTGCCTGATGCTCTTGATCGTGCCGCTGTCGCTGGCGCTTGCCACACCGCCGGCGGCATCGGCCAAAGTGCCGGCCGCGGACCAGCAGTCATTCAAGACCGCGCTCGCGGAAGCGTTCGGTCACCGCTCTTTTGTGTTGCTGGTGCTCGGTTTCTTCACCTGCGGCTTTCAACTGGCCTTCATCACGGTGCACCTGCCGGCCTATCTGCTCGACCGCGGCATTCCGGCGCAAACCGGCGGCTGGGTGATCGCCGCCATCGGCCTGTTCAACATCATCGGTTCGCTCAGCGTCGGCTGGCTGCAGAACCGGCTGCCAAAGCGCTACATCCTGTCGGCGATTTATTTTGTCCGTGCGGTGTCGATCGTCGCCTTCATCTCATTCCCGATCACCACGTTCTCGGCGATCCTGTTCGGCGCCGTCACCGGCCTGACCTGGCTATCGACGGTGCCGCCGACTTCGGCGCTGGTGGCGCTGATGTTCGGCACCCGCTGGTTTGCGACCTTGTTTGGATTTGCCTTCGTCAGCCATCAGGTCGGCGGCTTCCTCGGCGTCTGGCTCGGCGGGGTGGTGTTCGAGAAATTCGGCTCCTACACTTCGATCTGGTGGCTGTCGGTTCTGTTCGGCCTTTTGTCGGCGCTGATCAACCTGCCGATCGTCGAGGCGCCGGTGGCACGCCCGGTTGCGCAACCGGCCTGATCCTCTTCATTTGGAGCATGATCTTTTCGCAAATCGGATTTCCACTTTTCCGGACCATGCTCTAAACATCCGCAACGGAAACAGGGAGTTTCTGCGTTGGGAACGTTCAAGGCGATCAGGATCGACAAGGCCGAAAAAGGCACCACCGCCGCGCTCACCCAATTCGACGAAGCCGAATTGATGGAGGGCGACGTCACGGTGGCCGTTGAATGGTCGACGCTGAACTACAAGGACGGCCTTGCCGTCACCGGCAAGGCGCCGGTGGTGCGGCGCTTTCCGATGATCGCGGGCATCGATTTCGCAGGCACCGTCGAGACATCGTCGCATCCGCAGTGGAAGGCCGGCGACAAGGTGATCTGCACCGGCTGGGGCCTGGGCGAGACTCATCTCGGCGCCTACGCCGAAAAGGCGCGGGTCAAGGGCGACTGGCTGGTGCGCTTGCCGGACGGCATGTCGGCGCGGCAAGCGATGGCGATCGGCACCGCCGGCTTTACCGCGATGCTGGCCGTGCTGGCGCTGGAAAAGCATGGCGTCACCCCGAAGGCCGGCCCTGTCGTCGTCACGGGCGCTGCCGGCGGCGTCGGTTCGGTCGCGATCGCCGTGCTGTCGAAGCTCGGCTATCACGTCATCGCTTCCACCGGGCGCATGTCGGAAGCTCCCTATCTGAAGGCGCTTGGCGCGGCCGAACTGATCGACCGTAACGAGCTGTCGGGGCCGGCCAAGCCGCTGGCGAAGGAGCGCTGGGCGGGCGGCATCGACAGCGTCGGCTCGACCACGCTGGCCAACCTTTTGTCGATGACGAAATACGGCGGCGCCATCGCCGCCTGCGGCCTTGCCGCCGGAATGGACCTGCCGTCCTCGGTGGGGCCGTTTATTTTGCGCGGAGTGTGCCTTCTCGGCATCGATTCCGTGATGTGCCCGATTGAGTTGCGAAAATTGGCCTGGACCCGGCTCGCGAGCGATCTGGATTCTGGAAAACTCGTTGAAATTACACATGAAATTAGCCTCGACCGGGTTATCGCCGCCGGCGCCGACATCCTTGCAGGCCGGGTTCGCGGTCGGATCGTGGTAAAAATTCTCTAATGATGTTCAGACTTTACCAACCAAGCTGCTCCAATGTTGCCACGGTTGGTATGGTAAGCAGCGGGTAAAGATATCCAGGCGTTGCCCGCGCTCAGTTAGTTGGAGTCACAGCATGCTTGCGCGTTTCGTGTTGGGGGCCGTTACGGCCGGGGCCGTGGTTGCGCCCGCTTTGGCCGGACAGATGATGAATGCCGAAGAGGCGCGCAGGTTCGTGAACGGCAAGGTGTTCGCGTTTACCTGCTTCGATGGCACCCGTGGCGCGGGCCGGGTGCTCGATGACATGGGCGCGGCTGGCGCGGTGCAATTCTCGGGCGCCGGTCCTATTCGTCACGTGCGGCTGCCCGGCAATACGCTTCAGATCCGCGGCGAGGCCGTTTGCGCCTCGATCAAGGGCATTCCGTTCGAGCCGTGCTTCAATCTCGACAAGCGGGACGAGCGCAGCTTCCGCGGATCGGTCGCCGGCATGGCCTTCGCCTATTGCGATTTCCATCACCAGGGCGCCTCGCAGATGCTGATGGCGCGGGCGGTGGTGCATCCGCGTTCGCTGCGCGCGGCGGAGCGCACTGGTTCGGTGGAGGTGTCCTCGCGCGTCGAGACCCCTCCGGTCGAGAGTGCGCGGATCGAGCCGGTTAAATCCCAACCGGCAAAACCGGAAGCCGCGCCGGAACTGCGCCGCTCGACCGACTGATCGGGCCGGCGAATCTCCATACACGATGCGCCTTTCGGCGCTCAAGTCGTCCCCGGCTGTGCCACAGGCGCGGGTGGCAGCTGCTGCCTGCGGAACAGGATGCGCTGGTAGAGCCAGCCGATCGCCACCAGCACCAGCCCCAGGCACATGAACGACAGCGCGCGGTAGACGCCCGTCAGCGTCGACATGTCGATCAGGAACGCCTTCAGGATCGTGAGCGCGATCACCGCCGCGGAAGCAAGCCGGGCGCGCTCCGAATTGACGGCGATGCCGATGCCGAGCAGCGCCACGCCGAACAACAGCCACGCGATCGAATAGGTGTATTGCTCGGCGCCGCCGATGGCGCCATAGGTCAGCACCGGGCCGTGGTAGAGCCTGCGGATTTCCAGCGTCACATAGCTCAGCGCCAGAATGAGCGCGCCCGCGGCGATGCTGTTGCCATAGCTGGTGCGACGTTGGCCCGCCATCGCATAGGACAACAGCAGCATGAGCACGGCCGGCAGGGCATAGCCGAGCAAAATCAGGTTGATGAAAACGCCGCCGACATCGATCGGCCAGACCGCCGGGTTGTCCAGGAACAGCAGCCCGAACAGGCTGGCCAGTCCGGCAAACACCGTCAGCAAGATGGCACCGAAGTTGTGGACGATACTGCCGGTGCGAATACGCAATCGCTCCAGGCCGATCGCCATCGCCAGCGCGACGCAGACCTGCAACGCGGTTTCGGTCAGTCCGGCCGTGTCCCTGTAAACGTCGCCGCCGTTGACGGCATGGCGGATTTCGAGGAACGCCAGCAGCACCGTGAACAGGATCGCCGCCGATTCCACCGTTCGCAGCGCTGCGTCGTCGCCGCGGCGGCGCAGGAAATAACTGCCGGCCCAGAACGACAGCGCCGGGATGCCGTAACCCCACAATAGCCAGTTGAAGATCGGCGTGGTGCCGACCGCGGCGCCGACGATGCGCGGCTCGTAGCCAATCCGAAGCACCACGATGCCTGCAAGAATGGCGGCGAGCGTGCGCAGGAACGGGATCGGCCGCTGCATCGAAATCCACGCCGTGCCCATCGACATCAGCGCCAGCGCAATTGTCAGCCAGCCTTTTTCGAGCGCAAAAGTCAGCGCCAGCGCCAGCGCGGAGAGCGTGCCGGTGGCAAATAGCGCAATCGAGATCGGCAATCCCGGCCGGTTGTCGCGCCGGGTGAGCATCTCGGTCGCGGCGCCATATGCCGCCGCGAGTATCACCGCCAGAATCGCGAACGGAATCGAGCGATCGAGATGGGCGATGCGGGCGTAAAGCGCGATCAACAGCGAGAGCGGCGTAAACACCGCCGCCGCCGACCACACCACCGGGATGATGGCGCTGACCGAGCGGCCCTGCGCCAGGAATCCGGCGGCGCCGAATAGGCCTGCGAAAATCGCGGCCGTGACCAGATGCAGCGTCACCGAGGCATCGGTGGCGACCGGGCCGATGCCGGGCAGCGGACCGCCGGGCAGCACCAGCAGATCCGGATTGCTGCGGACGGCCCATTCGGCGAACACGACAAAGACGAAGGCGGCTGCGGCGGCGATCGCGCCGGTCGCGGCCGGCGCGCGCCAAGCGACCGCCAGCGTGGCGGCGACCAGAATGGCGAATACCACGATGGCTGCGTCGCCATGAAAGCTTGCGAGCACGATCATGGTCGCGCCCAGGAGGTAGGCCGCGAGCGAGGCGGATGAGATCGGCTCGATCCGGCCCTCGTCCGCCGGCGGCCCGAAGATGAATCCGCACACCACCAGGAGGCTTGCGAGGATGAATCCCGCGATGACGTGGAAGGCGTGCGGTCCGACCATCGACGGGCCGCATTGCAGGCAGGGGAAGGTCCAGAGCAGCGCGAACGCGATGGTGGTGACCGCAAGCCAGCGCCACAGCCTGATCCGCGCCAGGGCGAACGCTGCCGCCGTGACGATGGCAAGATAGATATACAGCGCCCAGAAATCGGGGTTGTTCGAAGAAACCAGCACCGGCGTGACGAAGGCGGCGGCGATGCCGAGACCGGCCAGCGCCGGACCGTGCAGCAGCGCCGCGGCGAGCGTGCCGAGCGCCACCATGCCGAGCAGGATGAACGCGGTGGCCGGCGCGAGAAAGCCGTACAGCGCGTAGGCGGCATAGACGGTCGCGAAAGCGACCGCGGTGCCGGCGGCGGTGAGGATCGCGGGGATGCTGGCGATCGGCAACGCTTCGATGGCCGAGACGCTTTCCTTGCGGCGCGTCCATTCGCCGGCGGCAAGCAAGGCGAGCGCAAAGGCGCCGCCGAGCCAGGTGCGCACGCCGGGGCCGAGCAGCCCCGCTTCGATCGAATAGCGCACCATGAAGAAGCCGCCGAGCGCCAGCGTCAGGCCGCCGATCCAGACTACCCAGCGGGTGCCGATGCGCTCCTCGAAGCCGGGTTCGGGGGCTGGCAGCGGCGGCGGCGTCGCACCCGGGCCGCCGGCGGCGCTCGGCGCCGCGCCCTCGGCGGCAGGCGCGATGGGTTCGGCGGCAACCGGTGGCGGTTGTTCGGCTGTGATATCCGGCGCTGCGGCCGCCTCGGCAGGCGCGGGCTCTTGAAGCGGTTGGGGCGATACCGCGATCGGTCGTGCCTGCCAGGTCCTGGCCTCCAACTCGTCCAGCCGCGCGCGCAGGTCGGCGGCCTGATTGAAAGCCTTGCGCGCGAAGACGAAGGCGACGATGGCAATCACCAGCGAAAAGAAATTGGTCGGCAAATCGAACATCAGGCCTCCAGGCGATCGGGCCGATAATGAGGGCCAGACCGCATTTCAAGAATATTCAGCGCCGCCCGCGTACCCGCAGGCCCGGCGCCGGCCGCTCCTGCAGCACCTCGCGGCGGAATCGGAACAGCGCGGCAGGCCGTCCGCCGGTCTGTGTCGACATCACGCCGGTCGGTTCGACAAGGGCGCCGGCCTCGACCAGCCGGCGGAAATTCTGCTTGTGCAAGTGACGCCCCGAGATCGCTTCCACGGTCCGTTGTAATTCTGTGAGTGTGAATTCGGGCGGTAAAAGTTCAAACACCACGGGGCGGTATTTCAGCTTGGCGCGCAACCGTGCGATTGCCGTGGCCAGAATTCGCCGATGGTCGAAACGCATCGAGGCGCCGAGGCTCGGGATTTGTTTGCGCGCCAGCGCCGCGGGCCGTCCGTCCCGCCGCGCTTCCTCGACGAGGCCGGCTTCATAGAGCAGTTCATAACGGTCGAGCACGCGTTCCTCGTCCCAATGCTCGCCGCCGGCGCCGAAATACAGCCGCACGCGCTCCTTGCGGCTCAGGGCGCGCGCGGCGTCGGGCTGCTCGCTCTCGCCGGCCCAGTGCGTGAGTTCGGGCAGGATGTCGCGCTCGATGATGGCGGGCCGCTGCTCCCGCCAATCTTCCCACGGGAAGAAGCGGTACCAGGGCTCGAACGTCGCGCCCGGCGCGCGCGAGGCGTTGTCGGCGGCACGCGTCAGCGCCAGATAGCCGATCGAGGCGACATGGGCGTCGGTGTCGCCGGCCTGGGTGTGCCGGCCGCGATCGCCGAACGTGTAGAGCTGCTCGACATAGCCGAGCCGCAATCCGGCCTGTGCTTCCACCCAGGCGCGCAGGCCGATCTCGAAGGTGCGGTGCGAGACCGCGTCGAACGGGCCGAACGGCAGTCCGGCGAGCTTGTCGCCGGCGGAGGACGCCGTGAGGATCACCGGCTCGTTGCCTTCCATCGCGACGATGGCGGCGGTCAGCCCGATTTCGATCGGCGTCAGCGGCTTGTCGCTCATCTGGCGTCGTTCGCGAACATCAGTCGAGATCGATGCGGAATGGGCGGCCCTCGACCGTCATGCTGCCCGGGCCCATTTCGTCGAGCGCGCGCAGCATCCGCCCGTCGCGCCCCAGCGCCTTGTCCGCCAGGGCGACGATCAGCCGGTTGGGCTGCGCGATCGGGGAGGCCGCGCGAATTTGCCGCGCGATCGAGGTTTCGTCGCGATGCGGATTGAGCAGGCAGGCGGCGGCAAAGGCGCTCGCGGTCGAGCGACTGATGCCGGCATAGCAGTGCACCACCAGCGGCGCGTTACGATCCCAGCCGCGCACGAAGTTCAGCACCTGTTCGATATGAAAATCGGAAGGCGCGACAAAGCCGTCGATCGGCTCGGTGATGTCGTCCATCTGCACCTTGAGATGGTTGGCCGGCAATACCGATTCCGGCCGCTGCACCTGATCGACATTGGCCATCACCGTGAGCACGTGACTGGCGCCGGTGGCCTTGACGGTGTCGGGAAGTGCGGCGAGCGAACAGACGTGAATCATGGCGTTCCTTTTTTCGTGTCGATTATAGTACGTAGGGTGGGCAAAGCGAAGCGTGCCCCCCACAATGCGTCGTGACCCGGGCATGGTGGGCACGGCGCAAGCGCGCCTTTGCCCGCCCTACGAGGATGCGGCGACCGCCTTGAACCTTGCGAGGAAGCGTTTCTCGGCCCTGGCGGCCGACCACGGCGTCAGATAATCCCGCCGCACCGCCGGCGGCAGGCCGGGATCGCGGCCGAACAGGCGCCCGGCCTCGGCTTCCGCAAAGCCTGCAAGCTCGGTCGCCTCGAGGAAGGCAGCACCCTTGTCCGCCTCCTTGATCTGCCGCACGACCTCTGGGCCGAGCACCGGCGGCAATCCGAAGCGGATGTGGATCGCCGCCAGCAGCCGCTTTTCCACCGCCTTGTAGTCGCCGCCAAGCACCGCCTTGAACGGCGAAATCATGTCGCCGATGACATATTCCGGCGCATCGTGCAGCAGCGCCGCCAGCCTTACGCGTACGTCGACCCGCGGCGTCTGCTCGCGCATCACGGCTTCGACCAGCAGTGTGTGCTGCGCCACCGAGAAGATATGCGCGCCGGAGGTCTGGCCGTTCCAGCGCGCGACGCGCGCCAGGCCATGGGCGATATCGGCGATCTCGATATCGAGCGGCGAGGGGTCCAACAGGTCGAGCCGCCGCCCCGACAACATCCGCTGCCAGACGCGGGGCGAAGTTTGCGGCGCGGACGGTTTTGTTCGGGCGGTCATTTGACCTTGAGGCGCGGGCTGCGATCCGTTTCGGCGGAGCTTTCGTGGCGAAAGCAGGAGACCAGATGGTCGTTGACCATGCCGGTGGCCTGCATGAAGGCGTAGACGATGGTCGGGCCGACGAACTTGAATCCGCGCGAGGCCAGTTCCTTGGAGATCCTGATCGAGAGCGGCGTCGACGCCGGCACGCTGGCCGTGGTCTTGAAATGGTTGACCTTCGGTCTGCCGTCGACGAAGTCCCAGAGGAATTTCGAGAAGCCGGGGCCCTCTTCCATGATCTTCAGATAGGATTTCGCGCTGTTGACCGTGCCCTCGATCTTGGCGCGGTTGCGGACGATGCCGGCATCGTTCATCAGCGCGTGAACCTTCCTGGCGTTGTAGCGCGCGATCTTCTCCGGCTGGAAATCGTCGAACGCCCCGCGGAAATTCTCGCGCTTGCGCAGGATCGTGATCCACGACAGCCCGGCCTGGAAACCGTCGAGCATGAGTTTTTCATAAAGCGCGCGGTCGTCATATTCCGGCACGCCCCATTCGGTGTCGTGATAGGCGATGTAGAACGGGTCTTCGCCCGGCCACGGGCACCGCGTCAGGCCGTCGGGATGCAGGCGCGCCGACCGGCTCATGCGACGGTCTGCTTCGGCGAGGTCAAAAGCTCATCCGGATCGGCGACGCGGACGGCAAGGCCGCCCGAAGTCAGCGGCAATCCCGCGGCTAGCGCGTCGGCGGCCCGATCGATCCTGATCAGCGCCAGCCCGTTGCGATCGGCGGTCGAGCCCATGGTGCCGACCGTCTTGTCGCCGGCAAGGATCGCGGTGCCCGGTTCCGGCGCAAAGCCATCCAGCGCAACCCGCACGGTTCGCGTGCGCGCGGTGCCGCGATGCTGCATCCGCGACACCACCTCCTGGCCGACATAACAGCCCTTGTCGAAATCGACGCCGTGCAGGCGATCCATGTTGGTCTCGTGCGGGAAGGCGTCGCCATAGCTGAAATCGAGGCCGCCGCGCGGAACGCCCGCGGCGATGCGATGGGCCTCATAGGCAGCGCTGTCCAGAAGCTCCGCGCCGATCAGATCGGTGACCTTCTGCGCGAGCTCTTCGGGAACGAGAATTCGCCAGCCGAGCGCGGCGTTGCGGGGATCGGCGAAGCAAAGGTCCGGTTTGATGGCGAGATCGCCATCCCATGCGGCGAGCACGCCAAAACTGTCCGAAAGGTTTTCGACCGCGACCTTGGCGCGCAATTTGTAGAAGCCGAGCTTGTCGGCGAGCGCCTGCGCCAGCGCGCGCGGGCAATCGAACAGAAACCCGCCGCCATGGCCGGCAGGCGCTTCGGTGATCAGGAAATCCACAATTATCTTGCCCTGCGGCGTCAACAGCGCGCCGAACCGCCCGAGGCCAGGCCGAAGCGGTGCAACATCGGTGGTGAGGAGGCCGTTGAGGAAGTCGCGCGCGCCTTCGCCGCTGACCTTGACCACGCCGCGGTCGGGGAGAAACGCTGCTTTCATGCAAAAATCTCTTGTGACATGTTGCAGCGGAACGTATGCCGCCAAGGCATAAACGACAAGGCCCGTGCGGCCCCTCTGCCTGTCAGAGGGCGCTTGAAAAAGAGCAATCATGACCCAGACCTACGATGTGATTCTGCGATCCGGGACCGTGGTCAACCAGGACGGCGAGGGCGTGCGCGACATCGCCATCGCAGGTGGCCGCATCGCCGAGATCGGCCGGCTCGGAAAGGCCTCGGCGGCCGAGGTGATCGACTGCAAGGGGCTGCACATCCTGCCCGGCGTGATGGATACCCAGGTGCATTTTCGCGAGCCGGGCATGACCCACAAGGAGGATCTGGAAACGGGTTCGCGCAGCGCGGTGATGGGCGGCGTCACGGCGGTGTTCGAAATGCCGAACACCGATCCGCTGACGGTCACCGAGGCGGCCTTCACCGACAAGGTGAAGCGCGGCCGTCACCGCATGCATTGCGATTTTGCCTTCTTCATAGGCGGCACCCGCGACAACGTGGCCGATCTGCCGGAGCTCGAACGCGCGCCGGGCTGCGCCGGTGTCAAGGTGTTCATCGGCTCGTCGACCGGCGCGCTGCTGGTGGAGGACGACGCAAGCCTGCGGCGGATTTTTCAGGTGATCCGGCGCCGCGCCGCGTTCCACGCCGAGGACGAGTATCGCCTCAACGACCGCAAGGGACTGCGCATCGACGGCGATCCGCGCTCGCATCCGGTGTGGCGCGACGAAACCGCGGCACTGATGGCAACGCAGCGGCTGGTGAAACTCGCGCATGAGACCGGAAAGCGCATTCACGTGCTGCACATCTCGACCAAGGAGGAGATCGAGTTCTTGCGCGACCACAAGGATGTCGCATCCTGCGAGGCGACGCCGCATCACCTCACGCTGGTGGCACCCGACTGCTACGAGCGGCTCGGCACGCGCGCGCAGATGAACCCGCCGGTGCGCTCGGCCGATCACCGCGAGGGGATCTGGCGCGGCATCGAACAGGGCATCATCGACGTGCTCGGCTCCGATCACGCGCCGCATACGCTGGAGGAGAAGGCCAAGACCTATCCGGCCTCGCCCTCGGGGATGCCCGGGGTGCAGACGCTGGTGCCGTTGATGCTCGATCACGTCAACGCAGGACGGCTGTCGCTTCAGCGCTTCGTCGATCTCACCAGCGCCGGTCCGGCGCGGCTGTACAACATCGCCTGCAAGGGCCGGATCGCCGCCGGCTATGACGCCGATTTCACGATCGTCGATCTCAAGCGCAGCGAGACCATCACCAATCAGTGGGTGGCTTCGCGCGCCGGCTGGACGCCCTATGATGGGATGCGCGTCACAGGCTGGCCGGTCGGCACGTTCGTGCGCGGGCGGCGCGTGATGTGGCAGGGTGAGTTGACGACGCCGTCGACGGGAGAGCCGGTCCGGTTTCTGGAGACGCTGAAGGCCTAGTCTTTCCGTTCTCAAGGGAAGGCAAGGCGCATCACGAATCTCAGTCGTCGTCACCCGCCCGCGAGCACCCGCGGCCGCCGGAGCCGAGACGGTCTGGCGATGTCCGTTCGCGGGAGTAAAGCAGACCTGGCAACTGGACGGCCTGACTTCCGACTTTGACCCCGAAGCGGACATCTGATCTGAACGGGATAATGTGAGGTGCCCCGTCACCTTCCTGAAATGATCTATGTGCGTAAATCTCTTCTAGGAGTTTTGCCACTTAGGGCAGCCGTGTGGTTTATGACGTGACCGTCCAAACCGGCGAGGACGAGCGAGTGGGAGTAAGAGCTTCCCAGACGTCACCAAGGCTGCTTTCGAACTCTGTACCGTCAAATGATATCGGGTTTCGGCGTGCCCTGATTTCTTTGACAATACGATGATTCGTTGCATTGTTATCGCGAAGCCCTTCAGCGCGTGGGCTATTTTTCATTGCTCGTTGCCAAAGATCATCGAGGGCTTTGGCCGACACCCTCGACATATCGGCGACTCGGTTGGCGTCCAGGCCGGAGGTTGACTCCGCCGTCTTGCGGGCAAAGCCTGACAATGCGGTTGCGTCTATGATTCTCATCGGAGAACTCCTTGTATGGTCTGCCGCCCGACACATCGGCGGTTACACCCCAAGCGTAATCATAGAGAGATGGGCCGGACCATTGCATGGAGGTTGATCTGTACGTTACATTTGGCTGAGAAGAGCATACCTAGGTTTAGGATCGGCCACCCCGGCGATTCGACTGACCGGCACCGCGTGGTCCGTTCTTGGCACAACCCCGACATGCCGGCGGGTCCGACGACGTCTGGTGTTGAGGGTAGAACGGACATGCCGTTCAAGCGGGCCGACTTCCGAGTTTGACCCTGGCTGTGTGAAAACTCAAAAATTCGAAAGACGACGAGAATAATTTTCCGAAATCAATTGCAACCGAACAAGCCCGCGAAGTTTCGAGGACCAGAAACGACACTTGGTGGAATGCTCATTCTACGTCTGCGCA
>DATNMT010000006.1:0-8086 GCA_035602495.1 Bradyrhizobium sp. | reverse complement strand
ATGCCGCAGGCCCTGCGCCACGTCATTCCCGGCCTCGTCAACAGCTTCATCGCTCTGTTCAAGGATACTTCGCTGGTTTCGATTGTCGCGCTGTTCGATCTGCTCGGGCAGTTGCGGGCCTCGTTCGCCGATCCGGTCTGGGCAACGCCGACGACCTTGTTCACCGGCTTTGCCTTCACCGGACTGATTTACTTCGCTTTCTGTTTTGGCATGTCGCGCTATTCCCTGTTCGTCGAGCACCGGCTGAACGCACACCGCCGCAATTGAGTAAATCACCATGACCGAGAACTCGATCGTCAGCATCAAGGGCCTCAACAAGTGGTACGGCGATTTTCACGTGCTGCGCGACATCAACCTCGATGTCGGCAAGAGCGAGCGCATCGTGATCTGTGGGCCGTCGGGCTCGGGCAAATCGACGCTGATCCGCTGCATCAACGCGCTGGAGGAATTCCAGGAAGGCGAGATCGTCGTCGACGGCATCGAACTCGGCCCCAATCTGAAACGGATCGACGAAGTCCGGCGCGAGGTCGGCATGGTGTTCCAGAGCTTCAATCTGTTTCCGCATTTGACGGTGCTGGAGAACTGCACGCTGGCGCCGATCTGGGTGCGCAATATCCCGAAGAAAGATGCCGAAGCCTCCGCGATGAAATATCTGGAGCGGGTCAAGATTCCGCAGCAGGCCAATAAGTATCCGGGCCAGATGTCGGGCGGCCAGCAGCAGCGCGTCGCGATCGCGCGCGCGCTGACCATGAACCCGAAGGTCATGCTGTTCGACGAGCCGACTTCCGCGCTCGACCCGGAAATGGTCAAGGAAGTGCTCGACACCATGGTCGACTTGGCCAGGGAAGGCATGACCATGCTGGTCGTCACCCACGAAATGGGATTTGCCCGCGAGGTGGCCAACCGCATCGTGTTCATGGACGCGGGGCAAATCATCGAGGCGAACACGCCGGCGAATTTCTTCGCCAACCCGCAGCACGCGCGAACGAAATTGTTCCTCAGCCAGATTTTGCGATGAGACAGGCGAGTAGCGAATGGCGAATAGCGAGTGGGGATTTCATTCGCCATTCGCCATCCGCTACTCGCCTCTCACACCTTCTCGAACGGAAGCTCGATCTTGCTGCGCTTCTCCAGCCATTCCGGCACTGGCAGATTCTTCGAGCGCATGAATTGCGGATTGAACAGCTTTGACTGATAGCGGTTGCCGGAATCGCAGAGGATGGTGACGATGGTCTTGCCGGGACCGAGCTGTTTGGCGAGGCGGATCGCGCCGGCGACGTTGATGCCGGTGGAACCACCGAGGCACAGGCCCTCGTGCTCCAGCAATTCGTAGATCACGGTCACGGCTTCCTCGTCCGAAACCAGGAACGCGTCGTCGACCACGGCGGTCTCGATCACGGGCGTGACGCGGCCGAGGCCAATGCCTTCGGTGATCGAATCGCCCGGCGTCGATTTGGCCTTGCCGTGCTTGAACAGTTCATACATCGCAAAACCATGCGGATCGGCGCAGGCGACGAGGATGTCCTTGTTCTTTTGCTTCAGCGCCCGGCTGGTGCCGGCAAGCGTGCCGCCGGTGCCGACCGAGCAGATGAAGCCGTCGACCTTGCCGCCCGTCTGCTGCCAGATTTCCGGACCGGTCGAATCGTAGTGCGCCTTGGCGTTATCGAGATTGTTCCATTGATCGGCAAACAGCACGCCGTTCGGCTCGCTCTTGCGCAGACGTTCGGCCAGCCGTTTGCCGACATGCTGGTAATTGTTCGGATTGGCGAAAGGCACAGCCGGCACTTCGATCAGTTCGGCGCCGCACAGCCGGAGCATGTCCTTTTTTTCCTGGCTCTGGGTTTCCGGAATCAGGATCAAGGTCCGGTAGCCGCGCGCGCTTGCCACCACCGCAAGGCCGATCCCGGTATTGCCGGCGGTCGATTCGACCACCAGGCCGCCGGGCCTCAACTCGCCGCGCTTCTCAGCCTCCAGGATCATCCATTTGCCGGCGCGATCCTTTACCGACTGGCCGGGGTTCATGAACTCGGCCTTGCCGAGAATGGTGCAGCTGGTTTGCTCGGATGCGCGCTTCAATTTGATCAGCGGGGTATTGCCGATCGCTTCGACGACGTCTTTGTGGATGGTCATGTCTGGGGAAATCTTTGCCGGTCGGTTGCAATCTGGCGCGACCGTAGAGCGCGATCAGCAAAAGTGGAAGGCTTTTGCAGTGCGGTGGATCAGCCCGATTTCGCGAACACTACCTGCCGCACGTCGATATTGCCCGACAGGAATCCGGCCTCGCAGTACGCCAGGTAGTATTCCCACAGCCGCCGGAACCGGTCGTCGAAGCCCGACGGCATCAGGTTCGGCCAGGCCGCGCGGAAATTGCTTCGCCAGATCGCAAGCGTCTTGGCATAATCTTGCCCGAAAATGCGCTCGCGGATGACGGGAACGCCAAACCGCTCGCCCAGCGATTTCAGCACTTGCGGCGAGGGCAGCATGCCGCCGGGAAATACATAGCGCTGGATGAAATCGACTTCGCGGCGATAGGTCCGGAACAGGCTGTCCTGAATGGTGATGGCCTGAATGCCGGCAAGCCCACCGGGCAGTAGCCGGTCGCGCAATTGCGAAAAATATTTCGGCCAGAACTGCTCGCCGACCGCCTCGATCATCTCGATCGACGCAATCCGGTCGTAATGGCCGCGCTCGTCGCGATAGTCCTGCAGCCGAATCTCGACCTTGTCGCTAAGGCCGGCATTGTGGATGCGCGCCTGCGCGAAATCGCGCTGCTCCCTGCTGATCGTGAGCCCGACCACCTTTGCGCCCCAGGTCTTGGCGGCATATTCGGCAAAGCCGCCCCAGCCGCATCCGATCTCCAGCAAGCTCTGGCCCGGCTTGAGATCGATCGCCTCGGCGAGCCGGCGGTATTTGTTGTTTTGCGCCGCGGCTAGATCGGGGGTGTGATCCTCGAACAGGGCCGAGGAATAGGTCATGCTCGGATCGAGCCAGGCCGAATAGAATGCGTTGCCGATGTCGTAATGCGCGTAGATGTTGCGGCGCGCCTGCCGCCTGGTATTGCGGTTGAACCAGTGCCGCACGATCTGGACGAAGCGCATCAGCGGCTTGTCGCCGAGCATCGCCTGGATCAAATCGTGGTTGACGCAGAAGAGATAGAGAAACTGCGTCAGATCGGGCGTGTCCCATTCGCCGTTCAGATAGGCTTCCGCAATTCCAATATCGCCCCCGTTCAGAAGCCGCGACGCAAAGCCGTAATTGTAGAGCGTCATCGCGGCCTGTGGGCCCGGTTCCATGCCGCCCAGCCGCAAGGTGCGACCGTCGGGAAGCGTGACATCGAGCGTGCCGCGCCGCAATCTCGAGCCGAAGCCAAGCGCCAGCCGGACCAGACGCGGCAAATCGGAAAGCACCGTCGCAAAGTTGTCCGGAGTAACTCTAATGAAGGCAGACATGTCCGATCCATCAACTGATGCGGCGCTGTGTCCAGCTTCTTGCGGCCGATTACTTCAGCTCCGACCTTCACTGGACCAGAGCGCCTTCCCGCGCTTCGGGTTCCCGCCCGACGGCAGTTAGCGCCGCGCCAGTATAGGCGTGACGATCGCCGGTCGCCAAGCCGGGATTGAAGTTCGCAGTTGCGGCATTCGGGCGTGGCGCCAGCCGCGTTCCCTTGAGCCAGAGCCGCATCGCCTCCCAATGGATTGCCGCGACGATCTTGAAGGTGACGAGCGGCAGCGCGAAGAACGCGCGCAACAGCGCCGCCGATGTCAGGGCGCGGCGGCGGCCGTGGAAAGTCGCCGCGAGCAGGGGACCTTCGCGGTCGGTCTCCAGGATGCGCAATCGGACGCGCCCGCCGGGCGGCGTGACGCCGAAATGATAGCGCATCGCCATCTCGATGAAGGGCAAGACGTAGAACAGTTTTTCCTGTTGCTGCCGGATGCCGGCAGCGCTGATTTCACCCGGCTTCACCGGAAGCACGTAGGCGTGGATGTCGCCGAAGGTGTTGCGAACCTCATAGATGACCAGCGCAAGCTCGCCGTCGGCGCGATGGCAGAAATACACCGACAACGGATTGAAGGTAAAACCGAACAGCCGCGGGTAGCACAACAGCCATACGCGCCCGCCGGTCAGGTCGATGCCGTGCTCTGCCGCGCGCCGCTGTGCGTATTGCCACAACGACGATCCGTCGCGCGGGCCGTGGTCGGATTCATGGAAACTGTAGAGCGCCGTCCGGTTGACGCCGAACAGGCGGGATTGCCGGCCGGCTTCCTCGAGCCGGCCGAGATCGATCAGCAGGCTCATCACCCGATAGCTGAAGCGATGGCCGACCGGCTTGAGGCGCGCGTGCATCACTTCGCCAAAATAAAGCGCGGCGGAGTCCATCATGGCGGCATCTTGCGGCATTCGCTACTCCGCGGCTTTGCGCCAGTTCGGGCGGCGGCGCGCGCCAGGGTACTGATGCGCCCAACGCGACTGGAAGACCGGACCGCAAACCATCCTCGTGGAAGCCGTATCCGGTCCACGCGCCGCAGAACCAGGTATGCCGCCGTCCCTGAATTTCGCTCAAACGCTTCTGCGCGGCAAAGGCTGTGGCGTTATATTGCGGATGTTCGCACGTATACTTGCGGAACGTCAGCTCGCGGGCAGGCTCGAACGGGGGATTGAGGCTGACGAACAGCGGCTTGTCGTGATCGATGCCCTGCAGCTGGTTCATCCAGTAGGTCACGGCGGCGTCGTTGTCGGCGTTCCCCTCGCGCTGCCAGCGCAGGAAATTCCACGACGCCCAGGCGCGCCGGCGCTTCGGCATCAAGCTGGCATCGCGATGCAAATTGACCGTGTTGGGCGAATAGCCGATGGCGCCGAGCACAGCGCGTTCGCGGGCATCGGCATCCGACAGCATGGCCAGCGCCTGATCGCTGTGGGAAGCAATCACGACGTGATCGTAACGGTCGCTCCGGCCGTGACTGTCGTGGACGAACGACGCCATGCGGCGTCCGCTCGATCGACGTCACGGCGCAGCCGAGCCGGAGCTGATCGCGGAAGGCGGAGATCATCTTCTCCAGATAGCGGCCGCTGCCGCCCTTTACCGTGCGCCACACCGGGCGATCATATTGCAGCAGGCGGTGGTTGCTGAAGAACGCGACGAAATTCTTCGCCGGGAAGTCCAGCATCTCGCTGGCGCGCGCGGACCAGATCGCCGCCCCCATCGGCGCCAGATAATCGGTCAGCAGGCGGGGCGCGAAGTTGCGGTCGGCAAAATATGCACCGAGCGTCAGTCCGGCCAGTTGGCCCGCCGCATGGTCTTCGACGCTTTGGCTGTTGAAGGTCAGGATGTCGCGCAGCATCCGCAGGTAGGATGGCGACAACAGGTTGCCCGCTTGCGCGAACAAGCCTTGCGCGGTTTCGCGCCAGTTGTTGCCGCCGCCCTTCCACTCGAACCGGCCGGCGTCGGTGCTGACCGCAAAGCTCATGCAGCTTTGCACGGTCTCGACCCCCAGATGAGCGAACAGCGCCGTCAGGTCGGGGTAATTGAGTTCGTTGTAGACGATAAAGCCGATATCGACCGCGACCGGTGTCCCGTCATAGTCGATGGTAACAGTGTGGCTGTGGCCGCCCGGCCTGAGCTCGCGGTCGTAGACCGTGATCGGATAGCGCTTCGACAAGGTCCAGGCCGCGGCATTGCCGGCAATTCCCGTTCCGATAACCGCAACCCGCATTCCAGCCCCCGTCCGTTGACAGCCGAGGTACGGTGCGGTCCGGCCGAAGTTTCATGGCGGGGCGACAGCGGCGGAAAGGGTGTTACCGCAAATCCTCGATGGCCCGAAAACCACATGAAATGTTGGTAAGAATGACGGCGCAACCGAACCGGGCTGCGCGTCGAAAACACCCATAAAATAGGGAGAAGTCGGAAGTTCCTGACGCCCGCCGTGGCTTTCATTCAGCGGTGGAACGGGCCGCGAGAGGGCGGAACAGGACTGTCCGCGCCGTGATCCCCCGGCTAGTATGGGAAACCGTTTCAAGGAAGCATCACCGCGGTGAACTTTTCGCAGCCAGTCCACACCAGCATCGTCCGCGAGCCGGTCTGGCGGTCCTCACAGCTCGGATGCCGGGCCATGTGCCCGGCGGAGGGCTGACGTGAGCCGGAGAATCCCCGTTGCCGCCGCCGCGCGCCTGCCTTCCGCCGTCCCTTGGCTGGGCCGTGCGTCGAAATGGCTCGCGGCGCTTGGCATGGTCGCAAGTTCTGTGGGCTGCGTCCTGACCCAGGATATCCCCGATCCGGCCCTCGACATTCCCGGCGCATACAAGTACGAGCGGTTGGTCGGCCCGGATGCGCCGCCGACGCTGGATTGGTGGCGCGGGTTTCGTTCGGCCGAATTGACTGACCTGATGGAGGTGGCCCAAACGGTCAATCTCGATATCGCCGCGGCGGTCGCGCGCTTTGTTCAGGCTGACGCGGAGGCGCGGATTGCCGGCGCGGCGCTGCTGCCGACCGTCAGCGGCGGCGGTTCGCAAACCTATTTGCGCACTTCCGGATCGAGCGCCAGCGGATTGAGCATCGGCGGGCGCGAAGTCGTCAACTATTCGGCTTCCCTCAGCGCCAGCTATCAGCTCGATTTCTGGGGCCAGAACCGCGATGCGCTGCAGGCGGCCGAGGAGACGGCGATTGCCAACCGCTTCGATCGCGACGTGGTGGGGATCACCACGCTGACCGCCGTCGCCAGCGCGTATT
This sequence comes from Bradyrhizobium sp., assembly GCA_035602495.1. Lineage (GTDB taxonomy): Bacteria > Pseudomonadota > Alphaproteobacteria > Rhizobiales > Xanthobacteraceae > Bradyrhizobium. The sequence continues at coordinate 1,362 of DATNMT010000006.1, read as the reverse complement.
TCCAGGTGCTCGCCTCGCAGGACCGGATTCGCACCGCCGAGCACAATATCGCCAGCGCAACCCGCATCCTCGAGGCGATCAAGCAACGCTTCAAGGCCGGCACCGGGACCGACCTCGACGTCGCCCAAGAGGAAGCCGTTCTCGCCAATCAGCGCGCCACCGTACCGCCGCTGCGGCAAACGCTGGATCAGAATATCAACGCGCTGGCGCTCCTGGTTTCGCGGCCGCCGGAAAGCGTGCGCATCAACGGCGGTACACTGGATCAGATTGGCATTCCAAGGGTCGCGCCCGGGCTGCCGTCGGAACTGCTGACGCAGCGGCCGGACATCCGGCGCCAGGAGGCGCAGCTTGCTTCCGCCACCGCCAATGTCGGCAGCGCGCGCGCGCAATTCTTTCCCAGCATCCAGCTCACCGGGCAGGGCGGCTATCAGAGTTCGTCGCTGGTGTCGCTGTTCCAGCCCCATGCGACGTTCTTCAACGTGGTCGGCAGCCTGACGCAGCCGATCTTTGACGGTGCTAAAATCCTCGGCAATTTCGAATTCACCAAGGCCAGGCAGGATGAATTGCTGCAGACCTACCGCAAGACCGTCATTTCGGCATTTACCGACGTCGACAACGCGCTGTATTCGATCAAGCAGACCACCATCAAGCTGCGGATTCAGCGCGAGGTGGTGGCCGCCTCGCGGCGGGCCTTTCAACTTGCCGAACAGCAGCTGCGGGCAGGCACCGCGGACATCGTAGTTGTGCTAAACACCCAGCTGACGCTGTTTCAGGCGGAAGATGTGCTGTGGCAGGCGGAGCTCGCCCGGCTATTGGCGTTCGTCAGCCTGTACCAGGCGCTGGGGGGCGGCTGGGAGCCGAGAATTGGAGAAGCCGGTTGATGCTCTTTAAGCCGGATTCAAAGGAGGCCAAACAGGCGGCAGATGCGCGCGCGCCGAGCGTTGCGTCGCGCCTGCTCAAGCGCATGGTCTCCCTGACCGTGACGCTCGTGATCCTCGGCGGCCTCGGCACCATCGTCTGGACGGTGGTGCAGCAGAAGCAGGCGGCCAACAAGGCCGGCGCGCGTCCCGACCTGCCGGTGCCGGTGCTGGCGGCGACGCCGCGCATCCAGGAAGTGCCGGTCTATCTCGACGGCGTCGGCTCGGTCCGCGCGCTCAACAATGTGGTCGTGCGCGCCCAGGTCGACGGCAAACTGATGGCGGTCAATTTTACGGAAGGGCAGGACGTCAAGAAGGGCGATGTTCTCGCCGAGATCGACCCTGTGCTCTACAAGGCGCAATACGATCAGGCCGTCGCCAAGAAGGCGCAGGACGAGGCGCTGCTCGCCAATCAGCGCCTCGACCTGATCCGCTATCAGCAACT
>DATNMT010000652.1:0-16169 GCA_035602495.1 Bradyrhizobium sp. | reverse complement strand
GCTCCAGCTCGCGCGCGATCATCTCGTGCTTGCGCGCCAGCATTTTGGCGCGCCGCAGATGATCGAGCGCCAGGTGTTTGGCGGTCGCCATCAGCCAGGCCCCGGGCTTTTCGGGAATGCCCGAGGTGGGCCAGTGCTCGATCGCCGTCAGCAGCGCTTCCTGGCAAAACTCCTCGGCCAGGGTCACATCACGCAGCATCCGCGACAGGCCGGTGATCAGCCGGGGCTGCTCGATCCGCCAGACCGCCTGGATGGTTCGATCGATGTCCGCCTGCGGCATCAAGGGCCGGCAAACGCGCGAACCTCGCACGTTCCCTCCCAGCCCGGCAGAAAATCCTTGTGCAGCTGCATGAACTCGACCGCCATCGCCACCGCCTCCTCCTTGTCGCGCAGTTCGAAGATCGCATAGCCGCCGACGATCTCCTTGGCTTCCACGAACGGGCCGTCGATGACGCTGAGCTTGCCGTCACTGATGCGCACTTGGGCGCCGGTCTCGACCGGCATCAGTCCGCCATTATCCAGCATGCGGCCGGCCTTGATCTCGCGGTCGGCCAGCTTGTGCATGGCGCCCAGCAGTTCCGGGGTCGGCCCGACGTGAGGCTGGGGAGAGGTGACGATATACATGAAGCGCATCGGAAGACTCCTTTTTTGGCGAGCCGCAGGCACCCTCGCCGCACGGAAATGGTCTCGCTATTGAAGTCGACGAACCAGCCGGCACCGGATCGACATGGGTTGCGAAATAATTGAGGCCGTCATTCCGGGATGGTCCGAAGGACCAGACCTCAGATGTGCAATTGCACATCGGGGAATCTCGAGATTCCGGGTTCGCGAGCGCGCCCCGGAATGACGCAAAGGCCGAGGCAGCGACCAGGCTCAGGTCGGCTTTCCGGACCGTTCCTGTTCCAGGGTCACCGCGACGGCCGCGTTCGCCGACAGCCGAACTTTCTGCCCTTCGACATCGGCGACCAGTCCCATATCGATGAAATGATGATGGCCCTTGTGATGCCCCTCGCCGCTGTCGGCGGTCGTAAGCCTGATCCTGCCGCCCTCGACGCGATCGACGGTGCCGAGGTGAACGCCGTCGGCGCCGATCACTTCCATATGCTGCTTGATGCGCGGTTCGTAGCGCTTCACGCCGGCCGACCTTCGCTGCAGCAGCTCATCGCGCTGTTTGGTCAGGAGTTCGAGTTGCGCCTCCTGGTCGGCGATGCGCTGCGCGTTCAGCTCCTCGACCGCAGCACCGGAATAGGCGGATGCCTGCGCCTCCAGTTCGATAAGGTTCTCCCTTACGGCGGCTATGCGTTCTTCGATCTCGGCGAGGTTCAGCGGGATGTCAGGCATGGATCATCTCCTCGGCACGCGCCCCCTGCACAATATGGGGCCTCAGAGGACGCCAACAAAGCCGTTTCGGCACGCCCGGAAGCGAACTGCCGGCTCCAGGCGTCACTGCCGCAGCATGATCAGCGGATCGGCGGCGTCGGGCACCAGCCGCCATTGCGCGTTGTCGTCGGCCTCGAACCGCCAGACATCGCCGTTCTTCGACATCAGCAGCATCTGGCCGTGCTCGAGCCGCCATTGCGTCGGCGCAAAGGCCGCGATCGCCGGATCGCATTTCGGCTTCAGAAACACCTGGAAATTGTCCTGGTCGGCTTCGGTGTTGGTCAGGGTCAGGCCGCAGATCGCCTGGCCGTTGCCGCGTACCATCGCCCAGTCGCCGATCATCTGGTCCATCGATTTGGCCAGCGAGCGCGCGGCGGCGAGGTTTTGCAGGATGTAGATGCCCTCGCCCTGCCTTAAGCCTTCGAGGATGCCGCTCTCGACCTCGGTGAAGTCGATTACCGATTCGCCGGCTGAATCCTGCAGCCGGACGATGTCGAGGCCCTTGATGCTCCAGGCGGTGATGCCCTTGGTGAAGGGCAGCGCCGCGGCGCAGCCGGGCTCCAGTTCGAGCTTGAGGCCTTGCGGCGACACGTCATTCTTGAGCGTGACCACGCAGGTCTTGCTGCGCTCGGTGGTGGAAAGCTCCCACTGGCCGATCATGTTTTTCTTCAGCGTCGCGGCATCCTGCGCCAGCGCAGGCGAATTCCAGGCGAGCAATGCCGATAACGCCGCCAGCGCGATGCCGGGGCGGCCACGCATCAGCGGCCCTTCACCGGCGTTTCCGCAACCGGCGTCAGCGGCGGCTTGCCGGCAAACCAGGCTTTCAGGTTGTCGACGACGAGCTGATCCATGGCATTACGCGTTACCACCGAAGCTGAGCCAATATGTGGCAACAGCACGACATTCTGCATGGCGCGCAACTCATCCGGCACCGTCGGCTCCTTCTCGAACACGTCGAGCCCGGCCGCCAGAATGGTCCCGGATTTCAGCGCCGCGATCATGGCCTGCTCGTCGACCACCGAGCCGCGCGCCACATTGATGATGACGCCGCGCGGACCGAGCGCTTTCATGACATCGGCGTTGATCATCTTCGCGGTCGCAGGCCCGCCGGGGATGATGACCACCAGCGTATCGACCGCCTTCGCCATCTCGATCAAATCGGGGTAATGCTTGTAGGACACGCCCTCGGCGGGCTTGCGCGAGTGATAGACCACGGGCACGCGCGAGGCATCGAGCCGGCGCGCGATCGCCTGGCCGATCCGGCCCATGCCGACCATGCCGACCTTGCGGTCCCGGAGCGAGCCGACGCTCAGGGGAAAATTCTGCGTCAGCCAAAGGCCGGAGCGCAGATAACGGTCGGCCTTGACGAACTCGCGCAAGGTCGCGATCAGAAGCCCCATCGCGATGTCGGCAACCTCCTCGGTCAGCACGTCGGGTGTGTTGGTGACGACGATATTATGTTCGGCAGCATAATTGGCGTCGATGTGATCGTAGCCGACGCCGAACGCGGAGACGATCTCGAGTTTTGGAAACCGCGCCAGGGTCTTGGCATCGCCGCGCACCGAATTGTAGGTCACCGCGGCGCCGCGGATTTTCTCCGCAGCCTGCGGGGTCAGCCGCTCGAGATCGGGGATGGTCTCGAAGGAGTGCAGCACGAACTGGTCGGAAAAACCGTTGTCGACGATCGGCTTGCTGGGCCCGTAAACCAGCAAATCGATCTTCTCGGAAGAAATATTGCCGCCAACCATCAGTTTTCCTTTCCAAGCGCGCTCTCGTGCCAGCGCCTTAACACCAGATGCGAGGTTAGCGCCAGCAGCCCATAAATGACAATTCCGGCGGCAGAGAGCAACAGCAACGCCGCGAACATTCGGGGAATGTTGAGGCGATAGCCGGATTCGGCGATTCGATAGGCGAGCCCGGAGCCGGCACCCGCCGAGCCCGCGGCGATTTCGGCGACCACGGCGCCGATCAGCGACAGCCCGCCGGCGATCCTCAAACCGCCGAGGATGAAAGGAAGCGCCGACGGCAGTTTGAGCCAGGCCAGCGTCTGCAGCCGCGAAGCGCCATAAAGCTGAAACAGCCCGGCCAGATTGCGATCCACCGAATTTAGCCCGAGCGTGGTATTGGACAGCACCGGAAAGAAGCCGACGATCCAGGCGCAGACGATGACGGCGGTCTGCTGCGGCAGATAGATCAACAATAGCGGCGCGATCGCGATCACCGGCGTCACCTGCAGGATCACCGCATAGGGGAACAGTGAATATTCCAGCCATTTCGATTGATTGAACAACAGCGCCAGCGCGACGCCGCCGACGGCTGCGGCGACAAAACCCTCGAGCGTGGTCAGAAGCGTGGTCGCAAGCGATTGCGACAGCACCGGCCAATCCGCGATCAGGGTTTTGAACACCGCGCCCGGCCCCGGCAGCACATAGGGCGGAATGTCGTTGAGCCATACCACGAGCCCCCAGGCCGCGATGCCGGCCGCGAGCACGACGATGGGAAGCAGGATCCGGACGAGGCGCCCGCGAAAATCGTCCGGTACTCCCGCGGCTGCCGATAACGGCGGTGTCTGCAACGAGCTCATGCAGTGTTCCCGAAATAGGACGGCGCCAGCGCGTTGGAGACCATGCGGCAATAGCCGGCATAATCGGCGGAAGTGCGAAACTCCTCATCCCGCGGCTCGGGCGCATCGATGCGGAATTCGGCACGGATTTTTCCGGGCCGCGACGTCATCACGATCACCCGCTGCGACAAGTACACGGATTCGAACACCGAATGGGTGACGAAGATGACGGTCTTGCGCAGATCGCGCCACAGCGCCAGCAGATCGTTGTTGAGCCGGAAGCGCGTGATCTCGTCGAGGGCTGCGAACGGCTCGTCCATCAAGAGAATATCGGGATCGGTGACCAGCGCGCGCGCCAGCGAGACCCGCATCTTCATGCCGCCGGAAAGTTCGCGCGGGTAGGCGCCGGCGAATTCGGCCAGTCCCACTTGCGTCAGAGCCGCTTCAACCCGCGCATTCGCCTCGGCCTTTGACGCGTGCGCCAATTTCAGCGGCAGCCGCACGTTTTCGCGCACGCTGGTCCACGGCATCAGGGTCGGCTCCTGAAACACAAAGCCGATGGAATTTCGCGCCCCCGCGATGCGACTGGAAACGCCGATGGTGCCGGAGGTCGGCGCGGCGAGCCCCGCGATCAGCCGCAGCGCCGTCGACTTGCCGCAGCCCGACGGCCCGAGCAGGGACACGAACTCGCCTCTCGGCACGTCGAGGTCGAGCGGCCCGAGCGCCGCCACGCCGGTGTCGTACACCTTGGTGACGCCGCGCAGGCTCACCGCGAGGCCGGCGGGGTCCATTTCGGATAACGCTGCGGGCGCGGCCATGGCTTGCGCCTAATTCTTCGGCCGCAGGTCGAGGCCGACGGCCTTGTTGATGAAGCGAAGCGTATAGGCCTTGCGGAAGTCGATATCGGGGCGGACCACGCCGGCCCGCACCATCTTGTCGAAGAAGCTGGCGGCCCGCGCGTCGTTCATGGCGCCGATGCCGTCGTACAGGGTGTCGCCGGAATCGACGATGCCGAACTCCTTCATCCTGGCCACCGAATAGGCCAGCAGCTCATCGGTCATTTCCGGATTGAGCTTCCTGATCAGCGCATTGGCGGGCGCATTGTCGCCGTAGAGATAATGGTACCAGCCGATGATGGAGGCGTCGACGAAACGCTGGACCAGGTCCGGCTTCTTGTCGATCAGCTCGCGCCGGGTTTCGATCAGGGTCGAGTAGGTGTTGAACCCGTAATCCGCGAGCAGGATGACGTTCGGCTTGAACTTGGCGGCCTTTTCGACCGCGAACGGCTCCGAGGTGACATAGCCCTGCATCGCGCTTTGCTGGTCGGCGATAAACGGCTGCGGGTTGAAGGTGTAGGGCCTGACGTTCTTTTCGCTAAAGCCGTATTCGGATTTCAGCCACTGGAAATAGCTGGAAATGCCCTCCTTGGACACGAACAGCGTCAGCGGCTTCAGCTCCTCGAGTTTTGTCACCTTCGATTCCGGATGGGTCAGGAAGATTTGCGGATCCTTCTGGAAGATCGCGGCGACCGACACCACCGGCACGTTGTTGGCGACCGCGTCGAACGACATCAGCGTGTTGGCGGCCATGAAGAAGTCGAGCTTGCCGGCGATCAGCAGCATGCGGTTATTGTCGTTCGGACCGCCCGGCACGATGGTGACGTCGAGCCCGTATTTCGCATAGGTGCCGTCGGCCACGGCCTGGAAGAATCCGCCATGCTCGGCCTCGGGTACCCAGTTGGTGCCGAACGAGACCTTGTCCGGCGTGTTCTGGGCGGCCGCGGGCAGCACCGCCATGACGAGGGCCAAGAGACCTGAGGCGAGGCTTAAGGTTAACGCTCGCGGCAAGAGGGCCGGGTTCATGATTGGACTCCGTCGATCGTTCTGGCCCATGATAGGAGGCACCGGACGCGGGCTCGCGTCCTCGTAACCGATACTAACTACCTTGCAAACCGGCTGAATGAAACACCTCGCTCGATGACGTCCTCAGGCCCGCCCCGTGACTGGACCGACATCCACTGGCCCGAAATTGCCGCCGGCCAGCCGGCGCGATGGATCGCGGTGCTGCCGCTGGCGGCGACCGAGCAGCACGGCCCGCATTTGCCGCTCGCCACCGACGTCATGATTGCGGAGGCCTATCTGGCGCGGGTGCGCGAGCTGTTGCCCGAAAATATTCCGGCGACGTTCCTGCCGGTGCAGCCGATCGGAATTTCCACCGAACACATCCATTATCCGGGCACGCTGACGCTGCCGACGGAGGCGGCGCTGCAGAGCTGGATGGCGCTCGGCGAAAGCGTCGCGCGCGCCGGCATCAGGAAGCTCGTGATGGTCACCAGCCACGGCGGCAACAGCGCGGCGATGACCCTGGTGGCGCAGGATCTGCGCGCACAACATGGGCTTCTCGTCGTCACCACCGGATGGTCCCGCTTTGGCGCGCCGGAGGGATTGTTTTCGGCGGAAGAATTGCGCCATGGCATCCATGGCGGCGCGGTTGAGACGTCGATCATGCTGGCGAAATTCAAACCGCATGTGCGCGTTGAGGCGATCGCCGATTTTCGTTCGGCCGGTGTTGCAATGGAGCAGGAATATCGCTGGCTTTCCGCGCATCGGCCGGCGCCGTTTGCGTGGCAGGCGCAGGATCTTCATCCAAGCGGCGCCATCGGCGATGCGACGCAGGCTTCCGCGGAGAAAGGCGAACGCCTGCTCGATCACGGCGCGCGCGCGTTCTGCGAATTGCTGGCCGAGGTCGATAACTTCGACGTGAAGAGGCTTTTGGGCGGCCCGGACGCCTCCCTTAAGTAACTGTTTCATCGACGGAATATATTATTCTTTGAACGGCTTCCGGTGGAATCGAACCGGTTTCGAAATCGCCCCGTCCAACTGGGCATGCGGACCACAACGGACCCCGCGCTCAACCGGATGGAGTTTCTCATGTCGATCAAGTCAAAAATTGCCGCTCTTGCGCTCGCCACGCTGGCCGTCACCGGCAGCATCGCTTCCACCTCAACCCCCGCGGAAGCCCACGGTTTCGGCCACGGCTGGGGCTTCGGTGCGGGCCTGCTCGGCGCCGCGATCGTCGGCAGCGCGATTGCCGCCAGCAATGACGGCTACTACTACGACGGCTATCGCCGCTGCGGCTGGGTTCGCCAGTTCGACGCTTACGGCAACTACATCGGCCGCGTTCGCTCCTGCTACTGATCGGGTAAATTTTCGTTTCGCGCGTCTGCTTCCGACAACAACGCGCTGATTGTGGATCCCGCGTCCGACACGGCGCCTCATCCACCCCGTGTCGTACCCGACCCGCCCGGTCGTCCCCCCGGGCGGGTCAACTTTTTCGAATGTCCGTCAGAGGCGCTAGCCGGGGATAAACATCAGCACTGCGGCGAGGCCCATGACCCCGGTCGCGACCCAGCCGAGGATTACGATCGGCAGGCTGACGGTGAATGCGCCCATCATCGATTTCCTGGAGGCGATCAGGATGATCACGACCATCAGCGGGACGGCGACCACGCCGTTGATCACGGCGCTCCAGAACAGCGCCTTCATCGGACTGATCGGCGAGTACTGGATGAACAATCCGGCCAGCACGCTGACCGCGATCACGCCATAGAATCCGCGCGCCTTGGCCGGTTTCCGCTCCAGTCCGGATTTCCAGTCCATGGCCTCAGCCAGGGCATAGGCGGCAGATCCGGCAAGCACGGGCACGCCGATCAGGCCGACGCCGAGGATTCCAACCGCAAACAACAGGAAGGCAAAGTCGCCGGCGAGCGGCCGCAAGGCGCTTGCAGCCTGCGCCGCGGTTTCGATGCTGGTAACTCCCGACACATGGAGTGTGACGGCGGTAGCGAGGATGATGAAAAAGGCGGTGAGGTCGGACAGGAACATTCCGCTCCAGGTATCCCAGCGGATGCGCCGCAATTCTGCCGGCGCAGCGCCGGGTTTCTGCAGAAGCGAGGAGCCTTTTTTCGCGCGCATGTCCTCGACTTCCTGTGACGCCTGCCAGAAGAACAGGTATGGGCTGATCGTGGTCCCGAAAACGCCCACCACCATGGCGGCGGCGTTCGCATTCAGCGTCAGCTTCGGCCACACCGTCCGCAGCGCCACCTCGCCCCAGGGTACATGGACCGTGAACAGCACGGCGGCATAGGCCAGCAGCGACAACGTCAGCCACTTCAGGAAAAATACGTAGCGGTGATACGGCACATAGATCTGAAGCAGCAGCGTCAGAACCACGAAAGCCGCCGTCATGAGGTGGCGATCGAGCCCGCTGACCAGTTCTGCGACTTCCCCCATGGCCGCCACGTCGGCGGCGATATTCAGCGTATTGGCGATCAACAGCAGCAGCACGACGGCTTTGAGCACGATCGGCGGGAACGCCACCTTGATATTGGCGGCAAGCCCCCTGCCGGTGACCCGTCCGATTTGCGCGCACATCGACTGGATCGCGGACATCAGCGGATAGGCCAGCGGCATGGTCCAGAGCATGTTGAGGCCGAACTGGGCGCCGGCCTGCGAGTAGGTGGCAATGCCGCTCGGGTCGTCGTCCGCCGCGCCGGTGATGAGCCCGGGACCGAGCCGCGCCAGCGGATGCTTCTTCAGGCGCTGCCAGAGAGATCGAAGTGAGTGAGTGCGTCGAGACTTCTTCTCGCCATCCTTAAGCGAAGGCACCGCGCGTCACCTCGTTCTCGAGAATCACGGGAAGAATCCTTGCGGACACTGAAACACGGAAACTCCTTGGACAACCGCAGCATCGAGCGGATGTTCCGTTTGGGTCCGGAATCCAGTGACAACACGTCAAGCGAACAGGCCGTCGCCGCCGGTCCCGGCTTGACATAGCATAGGGGGGTACCCTATATGCCCCATCATGGCACATACCATCCGGGAGAAGAAAAAGCTGCTGGCGCGGGTGCGCCGCATCCGCGGCCAGCTCGAGGCGATCGAGCGGGCGTTGACCGAAGAGGCCGAGTGCGAGCGCATCATGCACATGATCGCCGGCGTTCGCGGCGGCGTCGCCGGCCTGATGGCCGAGGTGGTCGAAGACCACATCCGCACCCATCTGGTCGACCCCGAGAAGAATCCCGGCGCGCTCAACGCCGATGCGGCCGATCAGCTGATCGAAGTGGTCCACACCTATCTGAAGTGAGGGACATCTCATGTCCGACTATCACAGCGACGCGGCGGCGGCTTTTCACAGCCATGTCTTCCTTGGCGAAGGCCACGAGAAGAGCGAGCGCAGGACCTGGGCGGTGATCTGGCTCTGCGGAATCATGATGGTCGCCGAGATCGTCGGCGGCCTCCTGTTCGGCTCGATCGCACTGGTGGCGGACGGATTGCACATGAGCACGCATGCCGGCGCGCTGCTGCTGGCCGCGCTGGCCTATACCTACGCCCGCAAGCACGCCGAGAATCCGGCCTTCACCTTCGGCACCGGCAAGCTCGGCGATCTCGCCGGCTTTACCAGCGCCATCGTGCTGGCCATGATCGCGCTGTTGATCGGCTATGAATCCGTCGGCCGCATCTTCGCTCCGGTTCCGATTCATTTCGCCGAGGCGATCCCGATCGCCTGTCTCGGCCTGGCGGTCAATATCGCGAGCGCCTGGCTGTTGAGCAGCGGCGGGCATCATGACCACGGCCATGGCCACAGCCACGGTCACGGGCACGCGCATGAAGGCCACGATCATGACGAGGCGCATGAGATCGCGACCGCGGGCGGGATGGTTTCGCTCGAAGTGTTCGAGGACGGCGTGCCGCCGCGTTTCCGGCTGCGCGGCCTCGGCGGCTCCGCCCTGATGGCGCAGGCGTCGATCGAAACCGCGCGTGCCGACGGAACGCGGCAATTGTTCGCGCTAACGGATAAAGGCGGCTATCTGGAATCGATCGACGAGATTCCCGAGCCGCATGCCTTCACCGCAACGGTGCGGATCGGCGCCGCCGATTACCCCGTGCTGTTCGAGGAGCACGAACACGCCCACGGCTCGGCCTCCCGCGACAACAACATGCGCGCCGCCATTATCCACGTCATGGCCGACGCCGCCGTGTCGGTGCTGGTGATCGCAGGCCTGCTGCTGGCCCGTTCGTTCGGCTGGCTCTGGATGGATCCGCTGGCCGGCATCGTCGGGGCCTGCGTCATCGCCAGCTGGTCTTACGGCCTGATCCGGGACACCGGCGCGATCCTGCTCGACATGAACCCGGACAAGGCCATGGCCAACAAGTTGCGCGAGGCGGTCGAGACCGAGGGCGACACGCTCGCCGATCTCCATCTCTGGCGTCTCGGGCCGGGACATCTCGGCGCGATCATTTCGGTCATTACCCGCGCGGGACACGATGCCGACTATTATCGCGCCCGGCTCGCCCGATTCAAATCGCTGTCACATCTGACCGTCGAAGTCTTGCATCGATCGTGAATTTCCAGCCGCGCTGGCTGATGGAACCAACGCGCAAGTGACAATCAATGGCAACCATGCTGCTGAGGTTCGCATATTCCGCCTTCTGCGGCCGCGTTACAGGTACTTCGCGATCAGCTTGAAATCCCTGAGCGCCGCCCGGCCTTTCGCGCCGGACGCCTCGAACGATCGTTCGAGCGCGTGGCTGATGTGGTCGTGGATCAAGGCTTTCTTGGCGCTTTCGATGGCGCTCTCCACCGCCTGCAGCTGCTGGGCGACCTGGCCGCAAGGTCGCCCCTGTTCGACCATCTCAATGATCTTTTCGAGATGGCCATTGGCGCGTTTCAGACGCCGGGCGATCGCCGAATGCGGGTGTTCGTGCATGTTTCCTCCTATCCTCCTGGCAGGATATCAACGATCCCCCCTGGAGGATAGAAAAAAGCGCTTGACAGCGATCAAGGTCAGGCATACTTGCCGATTGTTGCCGGGAACAGTTCGTTCGCGACAATCCGTTCAACCCCAATGAAGAGCACATGGGCAGTACCACCTTTGGCAACGTCACCCCGGCGATCATGACCGGGCCAGCGCTGCCGCAAGACATCAAGACCAATCGCGCCGGCCCTGGCCGCGTGAGGGTTGACGGTCGCACCTAGCTGACCGTCTCGCTCACCGGCCTGCCGCGCCAAACGCGGAAGTGGAGGTGAGCGATGTTCGAAAGACTCGCAATATCCGGACTCGTCAAATTCTGGCCCGTTCAGCCGCAGCGCGCCGCACCACGGTTGCGCGCCGACGGACCTTTCACTGCCGCCTATTCCAATGACAACCTTCCGGGTTTTCGCCACCCGAAGGGCCCGCGCCGGATTCCATCCCCGGCGCTGGCTTGTCATTGGATCGATCGCAACGGCCGGCTGGAATGCCGCTGGCAGGCCGAGCCCGGCGGAGACGCGCCGCTCGGCGACTTCGACACCCACGGGACGGCGGGCCGGGCTTCCGGCCTGTCGTCGATGCACGCGCGCAGCCTGACGATGGCGGGATAGGCAAGGGAGCGACATGGACGAAGGACCTAGATGTCCCGCCGCCCACCGTTCCGGTGCCGCGACGGGAGCCCCCTCGGGGAACAACCGCACTGAGTTTCACAAGGCCGTTATTCGATCCGGCCGAGGTGGCGTGAGCGTCTAGCCGCTCCGCTCGCCTCGTGCCGCGGGTAGCGGCATCGAGGTGATGACGGAGGCAGAGGATGACGGACGCCGTCAAACTTTCCGGTCTGCAAATTGTCAATCTGCCGCGGCGTGCGTCCCGCAAGGACGGAGCAGGTCCGAACAGCACTGCGCGGCACACCCGCGCCACGCGCGAGACCGCGGATCCGGCCGGCACGGGCGCCGAGGCACAACGCATCCGGCCGAACGAACTGGATCGCCTGTATCGATCGCTTGCCGAGGTGACACCGGAGAATCATCCGCGCACGGCACGCCTGCTCGCATCAAGCACCCGCAAGATCGCGCAAAAGGTCATCGAGGAAGCCGGAGAGGCAGCGCTCGCGGCGGTCAAGCACAACGCCCGCGGCATCGTGCGGGAGAGCGCCGATCTGCTCTACCACCTCGTCGCACTCTGGCATCGCGCCGGCATCGACCCGGATGATGTCTGGACCGAGATGCGCTGCCGCGCCGACACCCTCGGCATTGCCGAAAAGCGTCCCAAAACGCGGGGCGATCATCGCAATCCATCCGCGGCCACGGCCGAAGCGCAATCGATACCTAACAGGAACAGATCATGACAGTCATCGATGAACTGAACACGGCTGCGCTCGGCAACGAGATAGGCGCAGGTGCTATCCGCACCGCCGTACTGGACCGGGCGCATCTCGGCGACATCCATGGCGCGCTCGGAAGCATCGCGGAGGACGATTTCGCGCCGCGGACAACGTTGCGGGCGCGGCTGAAAACGCTGGTCGCGATTCTCGGCCCCGGGTTGATCGTCATGGTCGGCGACAACGACGCCGGCGCTTTCTCAACCTATACCCAGGCCGGCCAGAACTACGGCACGACCCTGCTGTGGACGCTGATGCTGCTGATTCCGGTGCTCTATGTGAACCAGGAAATGGTGGTGCGGCTTGGCGCGGTGACCGGGGTCGGCCACGCGCGACTGATCTTCGAACGCTTCGGCAGGTTCTGGGGCGCATTCAGCGTCATCGACCTGTTTCTCCTCAATGCGCTGACGCTGGTAACGGAATTCATCGGCATCAGCCTGGCGCTGAGCTATCTCGGCGTGCCGCAATTCTGGGGCGTGCTGGCGTCGGCTTGCATCGTCATCGTCGCGGTCTCAACCGGAAACTTCCGGCGCTTCGAGCGTTTCGCCATCTTTCTTGTGTTCGGCAGCCTGCTGCTGGTTCCGGTCATCCTGATGGTGCATCCGCCGGTTGAGCAGATGGCCGCGGATTTCCTGGTGCCGAAAATGCCGGCGGACGGCAAGCTCGGCGAAGTGATGCTGCTGATCATCGCCATCGTCGGCACCACGGTGGCGCCCTGGCAGCTGTTCTTCCAGCAGAGCTACATCGTCGACAAGCGGATCACGCCGCGTTTCATCCGCTACGAGCGCTGGGACCTGTGCCTCGGGATCGGACTGGTGATCCTCGGCGCCGTCGCGATGATGGGATTCTGCGCGGCTATTTTCGCGGGCCGGCCTGAATTCGGCAACTACACCGACGCCCTCGGCACCGCCGCCGGGCTGGAAAAATATGCCGGAAAACTGCCGGCCGTGCTGTTTGCCCTGGCGCTGCTCGATGCCAGCATCATCGGCGCGGCGGCGGTCTCGCTCGCCACCGCCTATGCGATCGGGGACGTGTTTTCGCTGAAACACTCGCTGCATCGCAGGCTGTACGATGCGAAAGGCTTCTATGCGATCTATGCCGGCCTGATCGTGCTGGCGGCCGTGCTGGTGCTGACGCCGGGAACGCCGCTCGGTCTTTTGACCAACGCGGTTCAGACACTGGCGGGCGTGCTGCTGCCGAGTGCGACGGTGTTCCTGCTGCTGCTCTCGAACGACAAGGCCGTGCTCGGTCCGTGGGTGAATTCCCGGACCATGAATCTGTTCACCGGGGCGGTGGTCGCGGCGCTGGTGATGCTGTCGGTCATTCTCACGGCGTCGGTGTTGTTTCCCGATCTCGACGCAAAATGGATCATCGGGGTTCTGGGTGGCGGCGCCGTGCTGGCGATTGTCACAGCCCTCGTTGTCAATCTCCATGGATCGGGCGAGCGAAGCAGGAGCATCGCCCGCCAACCGATCGCACACGACCTGGACACGTGGCGGATGCCGCCGCTCGATCGGTTGCCGCCGGCACGGCTCAGTACGATCAGCCGGATCTGGATGATCGTGTTGCGCGGCTATCTCGTGGTTGCCGCCGGCCTGGTTCTGTTTCGCATCTTCCAGCTTGCGACGGTGGGCGCATGATCAGGTCGGCTGTCGAACATGCGCGGCGGTGGGGCGCCATTGGCGTTTTCCGGCTGGCGAGCTTGTTCTTGCGCTACGCGATGGTCCAGCACCGGCAACACAGGATTTCACATAACCGTCTTCGGACTGTCTTATCAGGAGCGCGATGGCTGGAACGGTGCGGAGCATGGCTGGCTCTGGGACGGCGGCACAAGCGCCAGCAAATCGAGCAGGAATTTCACCATGAACGCATCGATTGATCAGGCCGCCATCAGCCTCGCCATGGCCACCCTCATGGGTTTATGCATCGGATTCGAACGCCAATGGCGTCAGCGGATGGCCGGCCTTCGGACCAATACGCTGGTGGCGATCGGCGCGGCCAGTTTTGTGATCTTTGAAGGGCTGTTTCCCGACGACGGCAGCCCGACCCGGGTGGCAGCGCAAGTGGTCTCCGGAATCGGCTTCCTGGGCGCCGGCATCATCTTTCGCGAGGGACTGCAGGTGTCCGGCCTCAATACCGCGGCCACCTTATGGTGCTCGGCGGCCGTTGGGCTGCTGGCGGGAAGCGGCCATCCGCTGCACGCGGCGGTGGCGACGGGTTTTGTGGTTCTGGTCAACCTGACGCTGCGGCCGCTGGTCCGCATCATCAACCGGCAGCCGATCACGCAGACCGAGACCGACTTCCACTATCGCGTTCGCGTCGTCTGCCGAAGCCCGGAAGAGGCGCACGTCCGCGCGCTGCTGCTGCAGAGCACGGCCAACGGCCATCTCAGCCTGCGGCGGCTCGACAGCACCGATATCGAGGAAAGCGAGCGCGTCGAGGTGGTCGCGCAGCTCACCGCCCACGCCAAGAACGACGCAGTGCTCGAGCAGGTCGTCGGCCGCCTCAGTCTTGAGCCCACGGTTTCGGCGGCGAGCTGGAGCGTCGGGCCGATGCTCGAATAAGCGGTATCAACAGGCTTATTTGCAATTGCGAATAAATTGCAATAAGTGGATGTCACCTTCGTTTGATCTAACGTTAAGCTTGCGTAGTGGGGGCGGAATGAAGGCGATTCGTAAACTTGGCGGTGGCGCCGGGATAATGCTCGCGACGTGTTCGTTCGCGAACGCGGCGGATCTGCCGGCAAACCTCCCCGTCAAGGCCCCGGTGCCCTACGTCTCACCAGCCTACGACTGGAACGGCTGGTACGTCGGCGCCAATGTCGGCTTGATCAGGGGCTCTTCGAACTGGTCCGCCCAGCCGGGTGCCGGCGCGCCGCCGCTGAATGGAGCCTTCAATCTTCCGTTCAATTTCGATTTGATGGGCGGCTGGGGCAGCTTCGCCCTCGGGCTGCAGGGCGGATACAACCACGTCTTCCCGTCGCGCGTGATGCTGGGCGTCGAGGCCGATGTTTCCGCGCCGAATTCGGACGTGCTGGTGCCCTATTCGGTGCGCGGCAGTCAGACGGTGGCCTCGCCCCTGATCGGCCAGGTGACTTATGGCGAGGCGGTGATTCATTATGGAAGCGCCCGCGCCCGCGTCGGTTATGCCTTCGACGGTTTCCTGGTCTATGGCACGGGCGGGTTGGCCTGGAGCTACGACCAGGTGACGCGCAACCAAATTGCCGGCGTTTCCGCCAACGGCTTCGCAACCCCGGGCACCATGGACACGCGGCTGTTGTGGCGCCTGGGCTGGGCGGCGGGCCTCGGGGTGGAGATCCCGGTCGCGGACAACTGGACCGCAAAGGCCGAATTTCTGTCGACCGGATTCGGCCACAAGAGCATGGTGTTCACGGCCGCGGCGGAGCCGTTCCAATCCAGCCTCGCCATGCAAAGCATCCGGCTCGGCGTGAACTACAAGATCGGCGACGACAACGCTCATTTGTCGGACTTCCTGACCAAGGGGCCGTCTGCGCTGGAGACGGATCGCTTCGCCCTCCACGCCCAGGCCACCTACGTCAACCAGTACGATCCTCCGTTTCGGGCGCCCTATAAGGGCCCGAACAGTCTCGACCAGAATATCGGCCGCGAGACCGCCGACTTCACGGTGTTCGCCGGCGTCCGGTTGTGGCAGGGCGCCGAAGCCTGGATCAACCCGGAAATCGATCAGGGCATGGGGCTGAGCGGTTCGCTCGGCGCAGCCGGATTTCCAAGCGGCGAGGCTTACAAGGTCGGCGCGGATTATCCCTATACGCGCCTGCACCGCGCATTCCTGCGGCAGACCATCAACCTCGGCGGCGAGGCCCAGGATGTAGCCGCCGGCGCCAACCAGTTTTCCGGGACGCAAACCGCGGATCGTTTGGTCATCACGATCGGAAAAATCGGCGTGGTCGATATCTTCGACACCAACAAATACGCCCACGACCCTCGCAGCGATTTCCTGAACTGGACCGTGCTCGACACCGGGACGTTCGACTATGCGGCGGATGCCTGGGCCTA
>DATNMT010000647.1:0-2866 GCA_035602495.1 Bradyrhizobium sp. | reverse complement strand
TTCCTTCTTGGCCTGGCGCGCCTCGCGCTCGCCCTTCTGCACGCCGTGCACGATCTTGCGGAATTCGCCGATCTCGAGCCCGGTCAGCGCCGCCAGCGACTGGATCTCGTGGCGCAGCTCCTTGATGCGGTCCTTTTCGTGATGGACGAAATTCTTCCAGCCCTTGGCGGAGAGTTTCGAGACACGGTTGAGCCAGCGCGGATCGAGCTCCGAGCCCTGGTAATTCTTCAAAAAGTCTTCGCGCGCGACGCCGTGGCTGTCGCCCAAGCGAAGCAAACGGCCCTCGAACGACACCAGCTTCTTGTTGATGTCGTAGAGCTGCTCGACCAGCGAATCGATACGGGCCTGGTTGAGCCGCAGCGACTTCACCTCGACGATGATCTCGTCCTTCAGCTTCTTGTATTTGCGCTCCTGCGCCGGCGACAGCGTCTCGTTCTGCAGCTGGTTGGAGATGTCCTGCTCCTGCAGGCGCCGCAGCTTCTTGTAGTTGTCGGCGATCTTGTCGAAGGTTTCCACCACCTTGGGCTTCAGCTCGGCCTCGATCGCGGCGAGCGACATCTGGTTTTCGAACTCGTCGTCGTCCATGTCGGCATCGGCGGCGGCTTCGGCCGGGTCCTTCTCCTCGCCTTCCGGCTCGCCGGCGGGCGCGGCGCGGAACGGGGTCGGCGACGGCGGGGCGGCGGGCGGGGCGACATGGGCGGGCGCTGCGGCGGCCGGCATCGCGGCGCCGCCATTGCCATTGCCGTTGCCATTGGCGGCCGCGAGCGGCTGGCCGTCGGGGCCGAGCGGCGTCGCCAGCAGCGGGTTCATGTTGTTCTTGGCGTCGGGGCCGGCGTAGGTCGCTTCGAGGTCGATGATGTCGCGAAGGAAGATCTTGCCTTCGTTGAGCTCGTCGCGCCAGATGATGATGGCCTGGAAGGTCAGCGGACTCTCGCAGAGGCCCGCGATCATCGCCTCGCGGCCGGCCTCGATGCGTTTTGCAATCGCGATTTCGCCCTCGCGCGACAACAGCTCCACGGTGCCCATCTCGCGCAGATACATGCGGACGGGATCGTCGGTGCGCTCGCCGGGCTCGGACTTCTTGACTTCGGTGACGGCTTTCGCGGTGACCTCGACCAGCTCGTTGTCGGTCTCGTCCTCGGCCTCTTCCTTGGTCTCTTCCTCGCTGTCGGCGTCCTCGGCCTCGGAAACGTTGATGCCCATGTCGGAGAGCATCGACATGATGTCCTCGATCTGCTCGGGCGAGGTGGTGTCGGACGGCAGGACTTCGTTGAGCTGATCGAAGGTCACGAAGCCGCGCTTCTTGGCCTGCTTGATCATCTTCTTGACGGCGGCATCGGACAGGTCGAGCAACGGCGACGGCGCTTCGGCTGAATCCTTCTCAGGCGCGTCGGCTGCCTTGTCGTCCTTTTCCTTGTCCTTAACCTGCAGCGTCTTTGCCTTGCTGGCCATTCATTGCTCCCAAAACGCGTTCACGCGAGGAGGCGTCATCACGCCTGCCTGAAACCAAAGTCACCACTGACGCGGAAAGGGCGGCGCAAACCATCGCCACCCCCGAATCTGCTCGTCCGATTTAGCCCTGTTAACCCAGCGCGTATTCCGAAAAAGTGGATGCCGCTTTTTCGATCGGAATACGCGCCATTTTATTTCTGACGCATTTTCTGACGGCGAACCGGCGACCACTTCGCCTGAAAATGCTACGGGATCACTTAAGCTCTGCTTAACCCTGTTTCTGCCGCCAAACCATGGATTTGGCGAGTCATTTCGCGGCTCGGACGGCCCCCGTCCGCATCATTTTTTAATCAGACGCTCCGCTGGAACCGGCCGGAGGACTCGCCAAAACCCTCGATCAGGGCCTCGGTGCCGTCCACTTCGGCGAGCCTCGCCTTGACGTCCCGCAGCCACGTCAGGTTGGGTTCGCTGGCCTCTTCTCCCAAGGCTGCTTCCGCATCCTTCAATTCCCTAAGTAAGGAGTGCCATTGGCGATGCAAGGAGACGAGCTGGTGCCAGGTGGAAAGAACGTCGTCGCGGCCGGCCCCGGGTTGCGCGCCCCATACCGCACCGGTCGTGATCGCCCGCTCAACCCTTTGAAGTGATTGCGGAAATCCGCCTGCTTCGAGGTCGGCCCGCATCTTCTCGGCCTGCTCGTCGGTGTCCTGTGCGTGATGATGGTCGTGGGCGAAGGCGGCGATGATGCCGGCGCGCAGTTTGATCGCCTCGGGGTGGGCCAGTTCCAGCGCCGCCACCTCCTCCAAGTGATCGTGCAGGAGCCAGGGGTGATTGATCAGGGTCTGCAGGATCAGCGCCTCGCGGCGCGACAGCGCGCTGCGCTGGCCGCGCATGATCGGGCTCAGCGCCAGCTGCGGGCTCGCCACCTGGTAGGGCCCGCGGTCGATGGTCTGGCTGCCGGCGGAGGCCTGGCCGCGGCCGGCGGATGCGAATCGGCCCGCCGCGCCGGGGGTGAAGGCGCCGCGCGGGGCAAAACGCCGGCCTGATTCGCCGCCGCCCGGCCCGCGATAATTGCCTTTGGCGTAGCCGCCGCGGAAAACTTCCGGCGCGAAGGTCCGCAGCAGGCGCTCGCGGAGATCCTGGCGATAATAGCGCCGCACCACTTCGTCGCCGATGGTGTTGGTCAGTTCACCGATCCGCGCCTCCAGCGCCGCGCGGCGTTCGGGCGTGGCAAAACTGCCGCCTTCGATCTCGCGCGACCAGATCACGTCGACTAGCCCGCGCGCGGCCGAGACCACCTCCTCGATCGCGACGCGGCCGCCGGAGCGGGCGAGGTCGTCGGGGTCCTGTCCTTCCGGCAGCAGCGCAAAGCGAAGGCTCTTTCCGGGTTTGAGATGCGGCAGCGCCAGGTCGGCGG
>DATNMT010000642.1:0-2655 GCA_035602495.1 Bradyrhizobium sp. | reverse complement strand
GTGAGGCCGGCGGTGTGGATTCGATCTGGCAGACTGACCGGATCGTCAGCCGTCAGCCGTTCCTTGAATCAATGACCACGATGGCAGCTTTGGCAGGGCGCACGCGGCGCATGCGGTTCGGCATGAACGTCGTGTCATTGGCGTTCCGCGACCCCGTGCTGCTGGCTAAGCAGTGCGCCACCATCGACGTGCTGTCGGGTGGCCGACTGCTGCCGGCCTTCGGCATTGGTAGCCCGCTGGCGCCCGAATGGGAGGCGCTCGGCATGGACACTAAGACGCGCGGTCGCAAGACCGACGAGTGCCTTGAGATCATCCGCCGCCTGTGGCGAGAGGAGTCGGTCGACTTCAGCGGCGCCTTCTACAAGCTGAAGGGCGTCACCATCGCGCCGAAGCCCGTGCAGCCCGACCTGCCGATGTGGATCGGTGGCTCGAGCGACGCCGCGATCCGCCGTACTGCGCGTATCGGCACCGGCTGGCAGTCAGGCGGCGACCCGCCGGCTGAGGCCGGTCGCGTCGTGGCCGCGATCAAGGCCGCCACCAGCGAAGCCGGCCGATTGATCGACGAAGACCATTACGGCGCCGGCTTCGCGTTCCACTTCGGCAGCCGGGACGCGCCCGGCGTCGCCAGGGCGATGGAGACTTACGCCAAACGCACCGGACGTGACGCCACGCACGCCTTCGCGGTCGGCGACGCCGACACGATCCTGGCGCGCGTCGCCGAATATTTCGACGCCGGCGTGTCGAAATTCATCTTGCGGCCGCTGGGCGGCGACGACGGCGCCATCCTGGCCCAGACCCGTCTGCTCATCGAGCAAGTGCTGCCGCGCGCGGAGGCGCGGTGGCCGAGTGGTCCGAAGGTCATCGCGACCGATAGATAACGACACGAATCCATCGCCGGCCAACTGGTCCGCGAGTGACACCATGAGGGAGAGAACCATGCGCATCGGCGGGCAAATGTTTTTCACGGACTATTCGATGACGCCGACCGAACTGGCGCGGGCGCTGGAGGAGCGCGGCTTCGATTCGCTCTGGGTGCCCGAACACTCCCACATTCCGTTGACGCGCAAGTCGCCCTTCCCCAGTGGCGGCGATCTTCCCAAGAAGTATTACGACGTGATGGACCCGTTCGTGGTGCTGAGTGCGGCCGCGGCGGTGACCAAAACGCTGCTGCTCGGGACCGGCATTTGCCTGATCGCTCAGCGCGACCCGATCCAGACCGCCAAGCAGGTCGCTTCGATCGACCAGGTCTCGGGCGGCCGATTCCTGTTCGGGATCGGCAATGGCTGGAATGAGGACGAGATGGCCAACCACGGCACCGCTTTCGCGAGCCGCCACAGACTGGCGCGCGAGCGCGTCGAGGCCATGAAGGTGATCTGGACTGAATCAAAGGCCGAGTATCATGGCGAGTTCGTGAACTTCGAGCCGATGATGACCTGGCCGAAGCCGGTCCAGAAACCGCATCCGCCGATCCTCGTCGGCGGCGCCTTCCCCTACGGCGCGCGGCGGGCCTTGCGCTACGGCAACGGCTGGATGCCTCACCGCACTCGCACCCAATACGCAGACGTGCAGGCCCTGCTGCCGAAGTTCCGCGAGATGGCGGCCGAAGCGGGCCGCGATCCCGGGTCGGTGCCGATCACGATCTGGGGCGCCAGGGAGAACCTCGACCTGCTCAAGCGCGATCGCGACGACGGCGTCTCACGCGTGGTCGTCAGCTTCAATTCCGGCAAGGCCGATACGATCCTGCCGGAACTCGACCGCTGGGCGACGTTGATCCGCCAGCTCGGCAGCTAGCGTCGGTGACGGAGGCATCGATGGCGAGTTTCGCCGCTTCCGGGAACCGCTGGTTAGACGAGCGGCAGGACCTCGGCCCTGAATTTCTGCATAGCCGCGAGGACTTCGTCGGCTGTCGAACCGCCGAAGCCGAAATCGATGCAGCCGACGCCCATGTCGCGCAACACCCGGATGTCCGCGGCAAGGACCGCCGGCGGACCGGCGAACAGCCGATGTTCGCCATCACTGGCCTGCAGCGGCGCGGTCTCACCGAATACCGTGACGCGCAAGCTCAGGCCGACCGCCTTGGGATCGCGACCCGCTTCGGTGGTCATCTTGCGCAGGCGCGCTACCTGGATCTTAAAACGTGTCAGGCTATCGAGCGGATTCTGCGGGTTGGTACCGATCGGATACCACGCATCGCCGATGCGCGCCGTTCGTCGCAGCGCCGGACCGCTCTCGCCTCCGACCCAGATCGGCGGATGCGGCTTCTGCACGGGCTTCGGCTCGAAACCGATATTGGAGAATCGGACATGCTTACCGTCGAACTTCGGCGCATCCCTGGTCCAGAGTTCAACGAAGGCGCGCACATATTCGTCGGTCACTGTTCCACGCGCATCGAAGTCCGGCGCGTCGATGGCCTCGAACTCCTCGCGCATCCAGCCAGCGCCGATACCCAGCGTCAGCCGGCCACCCGAGAGAACGTCGATGGTCGAGAGAATCTTGGCGGTCAGCACGGCTGGTCGATGCGGCACCACCATGACGGAGGTCACCAGACGCAGGCGCGTCGTTTTCGCGGCGATCCAGGCGATCTCCGTCAGCTGTTCGTGCCGCTCGCCGCGGGTGCCGCTGGGGAATTCCCCGGAGGCGCTGTAGGGATATTCG